>CAIOSS010001404.1 GCA_903860995.1 uncultured delta proteobacterium
GCCCTGCTGGAACTGCACCCGAGTGAACTCGTTGACCTGGTCGTCGAGGTCGCGGAAGAGCGCCTCGGCGGCCCACTGGGCGGCGGGCGAGCCGGGCTGCTGCCCCGACGCGCGGAACACCGTCACCACCTCGCGGAGGGCCGCGCGGTAGTTGCGGTCGCTCCCGAGGCTGCGCTGGGTGAGCGCGATGTTGTATTGCGCCCGCACCCGGAACTGCGCCGTGTCCGGGTTCGAGGGGGTACGCCGCAGGTAGTCCTGGAGCGACGTGAGGGCCACCGCCCAGGTGGATGCCTTGAAGGGCATCTCCGCGGCGCGGAACTCCGCCTCCGCGCGCTCCCGGCCCGCCTCCGCGCGCGGGATGAACGCAAGCCATGCAGCGCGAGCAGCGTCCCAGCGACCGAGGTTGGTGTTGATGAGCGCGATGGACGCGAGCGAGTCGTGCACGTGGGTGGCGTGGTCCTCCGCCGTGGCGAAGCGCGCGTCGGACACGACGTTGTTGTAGAAGCGGATCGAGTTGTCGAAGTCGAAGATGCGCTCAAGGTTGTAGGCCGCGCGGAAGTTCGACACCTCCAGGATGTTGATGCGCTGCGCGCGATCTTCGCCCGTGAGCTCTTCCCCCGCCGTGTTCAGCGTGTTGTTGAAGTCCCGGGTGATGCGCTGATAGGTCTGCGTCGCCGTGTCGAAGCGACCCGTCCGCTCGTACGCCAACGCCAGGTAGTAGGTCGCCAGCGCGGCCTGGGCATGCGTGCGGTTTGCGGCGACCGCCGCTTCCATCTCACGCGCTGACTGCTCGTAGAGGGCGCCGGCCTGATCAGGCGTGGCGCGCTCCGCATCACGGAAGTGGTTCATCGCGACGATGAAGATCTCGTCGGTGATGGCCCCCTGGACCTGCGCGCCGCGCGTCGTTCGCACGGCGGCCTCGCCCGCGGCACAGGTTCGAGCTTGCTCGCGCCGCGCCAGGTTCGCCCGCTCGGACGATCGTCCGGTGAGGACATAGAGGTTGTTCAGATCATCGAAGGCGGCGCCTGCGACGGTCGCGTCGGCGCAGTAGACCTCGAGGATCTGGTTGTAGAGCGTCTCGGCCTCCGTCGCGTGGCCGTAGCGCAGCAGAGTCCGCGCGTTGAGGTACGCGAACTTCGGCCGGAAGGGCGGGTTGTTCTCCGGGTGCTCGGGGTCGACCGACACCACCTCGGCGAGCGCCGAGGCCGTGTCGAGGTTCACCGGAACCCGATTGGAGAACGCGATCCGGACGTCCATCAGCAGGCGCACCGGATCGGGGATGTTGAGCTCGGTGACGCTCGTGCCCGTCACGGGCGCCGCGGAGCACGTCGTCGCCTGCTCCGCGGTGAGCAGCGCCGCGCCGGCCTCGTCGGTGAGCTCCGCCGCGGGGATGCCCGCGCGCATCGCGAGGCACGGGTCGAAGGCGCGCCGCTGCGCCTGGAGCCGGATGAAGGCCTCCTGCGACTTCACGGCCATGTACGCCGAGGCCACCAGGAACTGGTCGTTCTCGTTGGACTCGCGCACGTCGGAGTAGGCGCGCGCCGCCTCCTGGTAGTTGCGCGACCAGAACAGCGCGTCGGCCCGGTTGTACCGGAACTCATACGCGGCCTCGTCGTTGGGGTAGTTCTCGATGAACTGGGTGTAGGCCCGCACCGCGGCCCGGTACTCGGTGTCGGCCTCGCGCAGCTTCGCGAGCGCGTCGGCCTGGGTCTGCGCCTGCTCGGCGCCGGTCTGGGTGGCCGCCTGCTGCGCGAGCAAACGGCCGCGCTGCCGGGCCTGCGCCGCCGCCTGGTGGTGCTGGAGCGCCGTGTCGTGCAGCGAGTTGCGCGCGACCGTGTCGGCGTAGCGCTGGGCGTCGGGGTGGTTGTTGTTGGCGTTCCACCAGGCGCTGCCCTCGGTGTAGCGGCCGAGGCCGCCGCGGGCGTCGATCGCCTGGTCGAAGCGACGCTGCCGCTCGTAGGAGATGGCGATGCTCTCGGCCACCCGCGGCGCCCGCTCATGCAGCGGGTACAGCGCCAGGAAGAGCCGGTAGAGCGTGATGGCCTCGTAGTACTTCGTCTGCTGGAAGTAGTCGTTGGCCAGCTCGAGGTAGGCCTCCGGGGTCCACGGGCGGTCTTGCGGAAGGTAGGTCGGGCGGCCCGGCACGGGCACCGCGCGCTGCGCCCCCTGCCCCTCGCGGACCGCGGCGATCTGCGCCGGGTCGGCGGGCGACGTGATGCGCAGGATGCCCGCGCAGTCGAAGGGACGCGCAGCATCGGCGGGCGGCAGCGCGACCTGGTCGACGAGCCCCTGGCAGCGGTTGACGTCGTCGCCCGGACCGGCGCCCCAGTCGCTCTCAGAGAAGATCACGCCGATCCACTTGATGGTGTCGGAGCGGTTGCCCTGCGTGGCGGCCTCGGTGCCGACGTAGTCGTAGTAGTCGAGCAGCAGCGAGAAGTTGCGCAGCGCCTCGGGGTAGCCGTTCTGCATCCGGAAGAACGCCCAGCCGACCTTGTAGAGCGCCTTCGACCAGAAGACGCCGTACTCCATCGCCGGGTCGAACTGCGCCCGCGCGGCGGCCGGCATCTGCGTGCCTCCCTCGCCGGCGCCCTGGATCGCGGCGGCGGTAGCGCGGTTGGCCACCACCGGCCTGGGCTTCAGGCTGGCGCGCATCGAGGCGCGGTATGCGGCGATGGCGAGCGCGTTGCCCTCATCGTCGCGCGCGTTATCAAAGTGGTGATCGCCGATGTAGTACCAGACCTCGCCCGCGTACCGGGACGGGAGGTTGTTGGGCCCACGCATCGGCTCGCACGCGGCGTAGTCGCTGGGGATGGGCACCGTCTGGTTGGGGGCGAGCTCGGGCATCGCCGGGAGCGGAGCCGCAGCGACCGCCGCGTCCGGATCGACGGCGGGCGGCGGTGCGGGCGAGACGAGCTCGGGCGCCCGCGGGCGCAGCATGTCGAAGAGGTGCGGGCACACCACCGGCTGGTCGCTCGGCTGGAGCGGCGCGGCGAGGTCGAGCCCCTGAGATGCCTCATAGCGGAAGCGCCCCGGGCAGACCATGCCCTTGTAGGCGTTGATGGCCTCGTCCTCGCGACCCATCTCCTTCAGCACCCAGCCGAGGAGGTAGTGGGTCGTGTCGCTCATCCGGAAGCTCGCGAAGCGCGAGATCACATGGCGGTACAGCAGGATCGAGCAGCGGTAGTCGATCGGCGGGTCTTGCACCGTGTCGACCGGGAGGCCTTGCGCGCGCAACTCCTCGCGCCGCCGGTCGGCGACGTCCATTGCGGAGAGGCGGGCGTAGGCCGATTCGTCATAGTAGAGCTCCGCGAGGCGGAACATCACGTCCGGCGTGCGCTCGGTGTCCTCGGGGTAGGTCTCAAGGAAGCGCTCGAACACCTGGATCGCGTGGCGCCGGGCCTCGCCCTCGGCGGCGCGCTCGGCCTGGATCTGCCGGTCGAAGCCTGCCCGGAGCCGGCCGAGCTGGCGGTCGTGCTCGCGCGTGAGCAGCCCGTTGACCGAGCTTCGGAACCCTTCGCCCCGATGGAGGAATCCATCGACCTCGGCCTCGAGCAGCCGGAGCGCCTCGATCTGCTCGGGGGTGGGCGCGGGGCGCGGGGTGATCGACTGCGGCGGCGGTCCGCCCGTGAGGCTGGAGGCGCTGCCCGGGTCAGCGCCCGTGCGGGGCGCGACCGAGGCGTCGTCGGGAGTGGTGCCGGACGACATCGCGCCGACGTCGGAGCCCACCCCGAGGGCAGTTCCCGCGTCGGGGCTGGAAGGCAGGGGCTGCGCCTCGGAGCGCACGCGCCCCATGAGCATCGCAACGATCAACAGGAGACCGATCCGCCATCGCATGGAAGCCCTCATTGACCCGGCCCCTGCGTCGCGCCTTGCGGGGCGGTCGGAGGCGGCGGGGTGACACCCGGCGCCGGGGCCGGGTCAGGAGTCGGCGCGGGGGTCTGCCCCGGCGCAGGGGTGGCCGCGGGCGCGGCCTCGGAGGCGTTCGGGCGCTGGCCGGTGAGCTGCTGGGCGTCCGTCGCGGACGCGCCCTCGACCACCTCGCTGAACTCGTCGTTGAGCGCCGAGATCTCGCGGTTCTGCTCCTCGGCGAGCAGGCGAGCGCGGTTGTTGTGCTCCTCGCGCTCCTCCCACGCGACGTCGACGAGCCCGAGGTCGGCGCGCATCACGATCTGGTAGAACTGCAGCCGCACCTGCCGGAACTGCTGCTGGATGAGGTTGCCCACCACGTCCTCGGCCTCGCGCTCGAGGGCCCCGAGGCGCTCGCGGTAGCCCGCGACGCGGGTCTCCTCCTCGTGCACCTGGTTGGTGATCAGCACGATGCGCTGGTCGACCAGGGTGTTGATGCGCCCGTCTGCCTCCTCGATGCCCTGGTCGAGCCGGTCGATGCGCGCGATCAGCCCCTCGGCCTCGGCGGGCAGCCGACCGGCGGCGCGCAGGGCGGCCACCTCACGCGCCACGAGGTCGCGCAGCTGGGCGCGCATCTCCACGTCGTGGGCATACCGGGGGTCACCCGGGCCGATCTGGAAGCGAGCCGCGCCGATCATGCGGCGGATGTTGGTCACCCGGTCGCGGTACTGCTGCAGCGACACCCGCTGCTGGCCGAGCTCGGCCTGGAGCGTGGTGCGGTCAAGCTGGACGCTCTGGTGCGCCGGATCGGCGAGGTAGCGCTCGATGGCCACCACCATGGCCTCGAGGCCGTCGACCCTCTGTTGGTTGCGCTGGAGCGTCTGCGAGAGCGTCTGGAGCTCGTTGTCGGCCTGGCGGTCGCGGCGGCGCAGCCCGTCGTCGTCGACCGGCATCCGACCGATCTGCGCGGCGAGCGCGCGGCGCTGGCTGATGACCCCTTGGAGGTCAACGTTGCCCGCGTCGGCGTTGCGGTCGAGCGCGAGGGCGACAGACTCGCGGAGCTGCGCCGAGCGGTTGAGCACCTGCCACACCCGCTGGCGGGCACGGCCGAGGTCCTGGAAGACGTGCGAGCGCGACGGGGCGTGCAGCGCGGCGTTGAGCCGGTCGATGAGGTCGGTGGCCTCGCGGACGTAGGTGCGACACGTGTTGAGGTCGGAGATCACCCGCATGCTGTGGTCGAGGCCGCCCTCCTGGCGCACCCACGCGAGGGCCTGCGCAGGGAGGAAGCTGCTGGCGTCGAACACCTGGAGGTTGGAGCGGATGAGCTCGCGGAAATAGAGCTCGGGGTTGGCGCGGTCAGTCGCCTGGGTGATCTGCTGATACACCGGCCCGAACTGGTCGCGCACCTCCTGGAACACCTGCTGCGCCCGCTGGAAGCGCCCGGTGCGCAGGAGCAGGTTGCCCCAGAGCAGCTTGCCCTCCGGGATGAGCGGCGAGTCGGGCGCGGAAATGGCGAGGATCTCGAGTGCGCGCTCGGCCCGGATGGCGTCGCCGAGCTTGATGTACGCCCAGGCCTGCTCAAAGAGGGCCCGGTCGAAGTACGAGGAGTTGCGCCCGATGCGCTGGTAGCTCTCGATGGCCGCGTCGAAGCTCTCGCGCTCGACCTGCAGGCGCCCGACGGCGAGGATCGAGAGGTCGATCACGCGCTGCTGGTCGGGGCCGTCGGCCTCGAGCTGGCTCACGCGCTGGAAGGCCTCGATGGCCTCGGGGTACTGCTGGCGCACCGTGAGGATCGCGCCGAGGAAGTAGCGCGCCTGGGGGTAGAGCGGCGCCGCGGCGGGGATCGCCTCGAACGCCTGGCGCGCCCCGTCGAGGTCGGGCGTGCCGCGCAGGAAGAGGAACTTTCCCCGCGTGTACGTCGTCTGCGCCTCGATCTCGGACGGCGGGATCTGCCCGAGGCTTCGGAAGTACTCCTCCACCCGTCGGCTGCTCTCGTCGTCGTTGGCGCCGAGCGCGATCTCGATCTCGATGAGCCGGCCGAGGGCCCGCTGCACGAAGGGGCGGAACACCGGCTCGCCCGCGTGGTCGAGCACCTGCCGGAAGCGGGTGCGCGCGCCGTACCGATCGCCCGCCTGGAAGAGCGCGTCACCGAGCAGGTACAGGCCCTGCGGGAAGGCCGGGGTGTTGGCGTAGTTCTCCACGATGTCGGTGAAGAGCACCGCGGAGCGTGCGTAGTCGCGAAGGCGGTAGAGCAGCTCGGCGTCCGCGAAGCGCTCCTGGTAGTCGGGGCCCTGCCGGGAGGCCCCGCCCGACGCGCTCGCCGCGAGCTGACCGATCTGCGCGGTCTGTCCTTCGAGCACGGAGAGCTGCGAGCCGACCTCACGGAGGTCTTGCGCATGCACGGCCGACGGCGCGAGGAGCGCCGCGACCACCGCGGAGAGACCCCAACCCCGAAGCCCCCGGCGCTTCATCGGGTGCCGGCCCCGCCCGTCGGTGCCGGCGTCGACTCGGCGCCCTCGGCCGCCTCGCGCAGCGAGATCACCCGCTGTACGTAGCGCACCGCAGGCCGGCTCTCGGGGGACTCCAGGGGCCCGCCCTTCTCGAAGCCCACCACACGGATCTGGATCGCCTTGCCCTCAGGGATGGAGAAGCTCTGCGTCGAGCGCACCGAGAAGCGGTACCCGCGCATGTAGGGCAGGCCCGCGCCGATGTACGTGAGGTTGACGCCGAGGCTGTGGTCGCCGGAGCCAATCTGGCCGTTGTAGACTTGGAACTCCCGCCGTTCGGCGAGGGCGCCGGTCTCGTCTTCACGGTTGAAGATCGGCGCACCGTCGAGCGAGTAGACGACCGTCGCGAGCCGATACGAGCCGCCCATCTCGTTCTGGTGGACGATCTGCGCGCGTGAGCCGCCGACGGCGTTTTGCAGCACCGACTCGGCCAGCAGCGACAGCCGCGCCTTGGAGCGGAAGATCTCCTCCTTGAGCTCGTTGATGCGCTGCTCGAGGTTGCGCAGGCGAACCACGTACTGCTCGCCGGTGACCGCCCCCGCGTCGTCGCCGACCGGCGCCGCGATGGCCTGCGGCGCCGCGGTCATCATGGCAGACGGAGGCTCAGCCCCCCCGTCGAGTTGCTGAGCGAGGGCCACCCCGCCCGGCGCCATCGCCACGAGAACCATTACCGTCGCAGTAAACCGCCGCATGCCGACTCGCCTCTTCACTGACTGCCTCATCTCGCCGTCGGCGCTGCCGCCGCTCCGCCCACCGAGGCGTTGGACAACGCCGTCGCCTCGGGGATTGTCATCACCTGCTGCGTGTACCGGATCGCCGGCCGCTCTTCGACGGCGGTGGTTGCGCCGCCGCGCTCGTAGCCCACCACCGTCAACCGGAGCGCCCGCCCCTCCGGCACGCTGAAGGCCTGCACCGACCGCGCGCGGAACGTGTAGCCCCGGATGTAGGAGAAGATTCCGAACCCATTGCCCTGGTACTCCAGGCTCACCGTGAGCGTGTGCTCACCGGAGGTGATGCGCCCGTCGAAGACCGGGAAGGTGCGCTGCTCGGCGAGCGAGCCGCCCTCGTCGGTGCGGGTGCCGATCGTCGACCCATCGAGGCTGTACGTGGCGCGCGCCAGCCGGAACGTCGAGCCCATGTCGTTCTGGTGCTCGATGACGAGCTGCGCCCCGCCGCCGCCGACCTGGCTCAGCACCGTCGCGGTCAGCTGCTGCAGCCGCGTATGCGCCGCGGTGAGGTCGTTGGAGAGCGAGGTCATCTCGCCGTCGATTTCGCGCAGCGCCACCGAGCGCCCCGTCACGGGCGCCGGCGCGGGGATCGCAGACACCGGCGTCGTCGCGGCTGGCGCGGCCATCACCATCGGCGCCGCGGGTGCAGGGAGGGCAGCGGGTGGTGCGGGCTGCGCGGCCACGTACGCCGGAGCGACAACGACCACCGCTGAAACCAACCATCGAGGCAGCATCCGCCGTTGCACGCGCACCCTCCATCTCGCCACGCCATCGGGCAGTACCGCTTGAATCGCAGCGGGAGGTGTACCCCAGTGCCGTCCCGAGGGTCAACGCGGACCGTCGCCGCGGCGGCGGCGCATCGGCACAGGCGAAAGTGCCGATGGACCGCGCGCCACGACCTGACCTAGGATGGGGTCCGCGGTACGCGGGCTGAGTTCCGCATTGGGTCGCTGCCGTCAGACGGGAGACCGTCTGCGTCGGTGATGCGTCCCAAGGTCCTCGTAAGCAACGACCTCCAAGATCCCAGTGCCTGGCACAGTGAACGCCGATCGGCTCGCAACGCTCAGCGATGAACTGCTGCTCGATCGCTTTCGGGAGGGAGAGGCGCGTGCTTTCGAGGAGCTCATGCGCAGACACCGCACGCCCATCTTCCATTTCATCCTCCGGTCGGTGAAGAACCCCGCGACCGCCGACGAGATCCTCCAGGACGCCTGGCTGCGAATGATCCAGGGCGCGCGGGAGTTCCAGCGCGCGTCGCGCTTCACGACGTGGGCGTACACCGTCGCCCGCAACCTGTGCATCGACCACGCGCGCAAGGCCGTGCACCGGCGGCACCCGTCCCTCGACCAGGCGCGCGACGACGACGGCGCTACGCTCGGCGACGGCGTCGCAGCCAACGACCCGGGCGCCGACCGCAACGCCATCGGCCACCAGCTGCAGCGCAGCCTCGTGGTGGCCATCGAGTCGCTGCCGGGCGATCAGCGCGAGGTCTTCGTGCTCCGCGAGTACTCCAACATGTCCTTCAAGGAGATCGCCGACGTGGTCGGCGCGCCAGAGAACACCGTGAAGTCCCGGATGCGCTACGCTCTCGAGCGGCTGCAGTCCTCCCTCGTCGAGTACGAGGACTACGCCCGCACCCTCGGGTGACGCCATGGATTGCGAGACCTGCAACGACCTCCTGCTGGACCTGCACTACGACGAGCTCGACGTGGCTCGCGCGGCCGAGGTGCGCGCGCACCTCGAGGGGTGCAATGACTGCCGCGCGGCGAGCGAGGGCCTGGGGCGCACCCGCGTCCTCGCGTCGAAGCTGTCCCTCCCCGACGCGCCGGTGCACTCCGCGACGGTGATGGCGGCCCTCACGTCGACCTCGCCGGTCACCGCGGCGGTGTCCGGGCGGGTGTCCGCGGTGATCCCGATCGAGCGCGCGCGCGAGGCCCGTTCGGTGGGATGGCTCCAGCGAGTGGGCGAGCTGGCGATGCGACGGCAGGTCGCCATGGTGGCGATCTCGCTCCTGATGGTGGGCCTCGGGCTGCGATACCTCCCGTTCCGCTCGCCGACGCAGTCGGTGACCACGGAGATGTCCCAGCCGGAGGTGATCCCGGCCACCGAGCTCGCGCCGACCCCTGCCCCAGCGCCGACCCCCACAGCCGCGCCCGGCTTCGCGAACAGCATGCGGTCGCGTGCTCCGGTCGCGCGGCCGATGGCTCCGGCGGAGGGCCGTGCCCAGGCGCAGGCGGCCCGGGCGCAGAACCTCGACGCGCTGCGGGGCGCAGACCTCGGCAGCGGCAGCGCGAGCGACAGCGTCGGGAGCAGCTCCCGCGGCGGTCGTTCGGCGGGCAGCGGTCCATCGGATGGTCTCGGGAGGTCGAGCCGGCTGGGTCAGGCCGAGGCTCCGGTCGCCGCGGCCGCGGCCCCTGCCCCATCAGCCGCCGCAGCTCCCGGGTCGTACGGCGGGTTTGCGCAGGTTCCGGCCGACGAGGAGCGGCAGTTGCAAGCCGCGATGCCCCCGGCCCCCGCGCCCGCGCCGTCGAGCTGGTCGTCCGCACGAAGCAGCGCAGAGAGCGCGTCTTCGCGCGGTGACCTCGCGAACGCGATCGCCAACTACCAGCGCGCTCTCGCGCTCGACCCCCCGGCCGCGGAGCGCCAGGCGATCGCGCTGGCCCTGCATCGCGCGCTCAACAGCGCGGGCCGCGGCGAGGAGGCCAACCGCATCCGGGCGCAGTACCTCACGCCCGCGGCCGACCCCGCGGCGCTCGCGGGTCAGGTGCCCAGCTCGGTGCCCCGCACCCAGACCGGCGCGGGGATGGCGCAGCCCTCGGCCCCCCGACCCGCCGCGACCCGACCCGCACGCCGCTCGATCAACAACGTTCAGACCGACCTCAATCAGTCGGCCTACTGAGCGCGTCTCAAGACGGTTCCGTTGCCGAAGACCACGAGGTCGACGACGCCGTCGCGGGATCGCCCCACCACCGGCACGATGTCCCTCGGCCAGTCCGTCGCGAGCACGGCGTCGCCGCCGCGAACGCTGTCGTCCTCGAGGCGCACGACGTCCCCGGCCCCCGTACTGACAACCGTGTCCTGCTCGGGGTCTTCGCCTGCGGCATCCATGGTGCTCGGGCGCCAGGCGACGCCGTCGCGGCCCACCCGATAGCGGGGCATCGGCCCGCACAGGGTGGCGTGCAAGGCGCCCCCGATCGAGCGCACGGAGACCACCCCGCTGAGCGCCGTCCGCCAGCGCCGACCTCCGTCAACGGTGGTCACCACCTTGCCGCGACACCCCTCGCCGTCGGGGCCCGCGACGAAGGCCACCCACCGCCGACGGTCGATCACCGCCACGAGCTCCCACGAGAGCAGCGTCGCGGACCAGTGCTCGCCGGCGTCGTCGGTCCACCAGAGCGCCGAGCCCGCGAGCCAGTAGCTCCGGTCGTCGACGATGCCGCCGCGGAGGCCGAGGTTGGAGCGACCGGCGCCCGACGCGCGGAGCATCCAGCGCCTGCCCGAGTCGTTGCTCTCGGCCACGCCGCCGCCGACGCCGACCAGCTGCGCCCCGCGCTCGACCAGCGATCGCCCGCCCACGGGCGACGAGCCCCGGTGCCAGCGGCGGCCGTCGTCGTTGCTCACCCAGGTCTGCCCATAGAGTTCACAGAAGAGACCGCGCGGCACCAGCGGCACGCAGCCCCGCTCCACACGCACCACGTCGCCCTCGTCGGGCACGATCACGGGCGGAGGGCGCACCGGGCGCCACGACGCCCCCGCGTCGCGCGAGAACGCGACGGGCATCCGGTCGCGGCGCTCGATCATCACGAAGCCCGACGCCACGCAGCGGACGCGCACGCCCTCGCGCGGAAGCGCCCCGACGCCCCTCGCCCGGCGCCAGCCGTCGCCGCCGTCGAGGCTCTCGATGACGATCGGTCCGCCGTCCCGGTCGACCGTCGCGAAGAGCACCCCGCCGCACGCGACCGCCTCGCGCTCGCCGAGGCGAGGCAGGGTCACCCGGGTGACCCCGTGGCCGCCGGAGGGCGGCGCCGCTCGCTGGTCGCGCCAGCGCTCACCGCCGTCGTCGCTGACCCACCAGCGAACCTCGGCGCCGGGCACCGCGTCGCCGTTGGGGTCGATGCCCTCGCGCACCACGACCGCGCCGTGATCCATCGCGAGGAGCGTCGGGTACTCCAGCGACTCGAGCAGCGGGCGCCATTGCAATCCCCCGTCGGCGCTGACGCAGAGCGAGCTGGTCGTGGTCGCGAAAAGCGCCCCGCCGAGCGCCCCCACGGAGAGGAAGCGCGGCGACGTGGGCCAGCGGACCACCCGGTAGCCCGCGGCGAGCGTGGGCTGGTGCGGCGGCTGACAAGAGGTGCGCGGCGCGTGGAGGGTGCGCGGAGGCGGCTCCTCGACGGCGCGCGTGGTGTGGACCGGAGGGCGGGCGGCGGCGCAGGCCGCGACCAGCACCGCGCCGCAGAGTCGGGTCGTCGCTCGCGCCACCACGCCATGGTCGTGGCCCACGGCGGAGAACGGCGCAACGGTCACGGCAGTGACCACCCGATCGGCGCTGGCGTTGTGCTGATCGGGTGGCGTAGCCTTCCGGGCGGAAGCACGACCTGGTCTGGTGACGGGCCCAGTCTTCAAAACTGGTGGCGACGGTGCCTTCCGCACCGCGCGGGAGGTTCGATTCCTCTGTGCTTCCGCCAGCGGGGGCTTGTTCTACAGCGTTTGCGTTGGGGGAGGCGCCGCGTTCCAGGCTATCCGCCAGGGTATCCGCCGCGGCCGACGCAGGCTCCTCGTAGGGGAGCGACGCCTCTGTTGGGTCGGTGAACGCGGGGAGGCAGATCTGGAGCTTGATGAGCTCGCGGCAGAGGCTCTTCCAGTTCTGGCGGGTGTAGCCATCGTAGGCGGTCTTCGGCGGCGCGTGCGTGATCCACCGGAGCACCATGCCGTCGCCGTCGTCCTCTTGGCTCAGAGTGATGAACGTGTGGCGCGCGCAGTACAGGTGCAGCGAGGGCAGACCGAGCGCCTCACAGTCCGCGTGGAACGTCCTGGTGGTCGTGCTGGCGTTGCGCGGCTGGCCCTTCTTGCACCCCCGCGTCGAGGGTGTGATGTAGTCGTAGGGCCTCGGCGCACGACCCATGAACTCCTCCCACCCCCTCGCCTCCCAGTCCCTGAGGATGGCGGCGAGAGTTGGGTGGACGGGGACCTGTTTGATCGCGCGGGTTTTTGTCTGCCCCTCGGCCTTCGACACGGACTTGACCGCTACCGCGATGGTGATGCGGGTGAGCGGCACCACCGACTGCTGCCAGTCGCCGAAGCGGAGGGCGCCCAGTTCGCCGGGCCGCATGCCGGTCAGGAACAGCAGCGCGTACAACACGCGGCGGTCGGGCGCGATCCGGGGGTCAGATATCAGCCGTTCGACTTCCTGCCGGGAGTAGCACCAGCGCGCGAGCGCCCCCGGGTCCTTGTGATCCTTGCCCGGAAGGGCGTTGCGGACCCGTGGCGACCTGAA
>CAIOSS010001405.1 GCA_903860995.1 uncultured delta proteobacterium
CCGGCAAGCTGCGCGATTACACGCCACAACTGCGCTACCTGCTGCTCGACGAAGGCGCGATCGACGAAAGCGCGCCGCTGGCGCTGAGGAACCTGACCGCGGCACTGTTCAGGCTTGAGAAAAGCCGCGACAGCGGCAACGTCAGCGCTCGCAAACAAATCGCACCCCCGCCAAGGGCGATTTCTTGGGTCTCGCCGGCATACCTTTATGCAAACTCAAAACACCATCGAGTTCGACGCACCAGGCGCCCCAGTGGGCAAGTGCCCGCACTGAATGGTTGCCGGACGGCTGGCGCATGGCGCCGACAACACCCCTCGCGCTAAGGTAAAGTGTTGCGATGGCCCCTACCATCGTTCGCGACGGGCAGTTCAGGTTGTTCTTCTTCTCGCGAGAGGAGTTGCGCGTCCATGTGCACGTGTCACACCCAGACGGTGAGGCGAAATTCTGGCTTACGCCTTCGGTACACCTGGCATTGAACGTCGGGCTGTCGGCTTTGCAACTGCGTCAGGCACAGGCCATCGTCGAAGCACACATCGAGGAGATCAAGAATGCATGGCATCGGCACTTCAGCCGCTGAAGTCACCAACGTGTCTTCGCATTGCTTCTGGCTGCTGCTGGCAGATGAAGAGCTTGCGGTGCCATTTGCTGAATTCCCATGGTTCAAGCAAGCCACCATTGAGCAACTCCTGGACGTTGAGCGCCCCACGTCGAACCATCTGTACTGGCCGCAACTCGATATCGATCTCTCGATCGAGTCGATCCGCAACCCAGGCGGCTTTCCGCTGGTCTCGCGCGGCGCGACTCCATGAGGTAACCCTGAAGACCACCCAACCAGCAAGTCATGCCGCGCTGAACCGTGAGAAGACCGATGAGAACCGCAGCGCAGGCATCGCGGAGTCCGGCAGCATCCGACAGCGACATGAAACAGGCCCCCTCTGGTGACCGTTGAGGCATGCTCCAACCGAAACACACGCAGCAAACAGAGTTCAGATTTAAGACCCGGTACCGGTCTTGGTACCGGTCTTGCACGAAAGCCTCGCGAGCCTCGCGAAGGCCTGCGCCCGCCGTCCTGAACATTTTCCCTTGCACGGTCCCGGCCGGGGCGCAGAATCCCCGCTGGCCTGGACACCCCGACAGGAGTTGCCGATGAAGATCACCGTGGTCGATACCATCCAGGAGCTGATGCGAAGGTTCGGACTCGAGAACGAGGGAGTGATCTCCGTCGAAGACGTGGACATCGAGGAGAACGACACCGATCGCAACGCCCGGCGACGCCGCGACGCGGAGGTGCTGACGACGATCGCGGCGAACCATTCCGGGCGCATCCTCGAGATCGGGACCTCCTTCGGGAATGGGACGTTCAAGCTCGCTTCGAACCTGAAGTCCCCGGGGCGGGTGACCACGGTGAACGTGCTCCCGGAACAGATTTCGGGCTCCGCGAATCTGGTCACGCATCTGATCGGCCGCGAGGAGATCGGCTCGTTCTGGCGCGCGCAGGGGCTCAGCAACGTCGACCAGGCCTACGCCGACACGATGTCTTGGAACGTGCCCGTCGAGCTTCGCGACCTCGACGTGGTCTTCATCGATGGCTGCCACGACGAGCGCTACGTGCACTCCGACAGCCATCTGCTCTACGACAGGATCCGTCCCGGAGGGTTCCTGATCTGGCACGATTTCAACCCCGATCTGCGCCGCGTCTTCCCATGGATCCACGAGGTGATGTCGGGCATCGAGAGATTCCTGCGCGATCGCGGTCTGGAGCCGGAGGTCGTCCACCTGCGCAATTCGTTCATGGGCGTCACCAGGATCCCGGCGACGACTCGGGTGTCGGTCCCCACGGCGCCGGCAGCGGCGGCGCCCGAGCGAGGAGTCGTCCGCGACATGGGCCTCGACGAGCGGATGCGCGGCCTGCGCTACCTGGTCGGGTTCACGGCGCACGATCGGGAACGTCTCGACGACGAGATGGCCCGTTGCGCACGTCTACGGGAGGCGGGATGGGACGTGAGAGGATTCTGCCTGAGCGTGCCGGGAATCTCGTACGCCATGCCGAACCTGGATCGGTCGTGGCGCGAGCGGGATCCTCGGCTCCTATCCATGTACGAGCGCTTGGCGGTCGCGCTCGAAGGCAAGGACGTCTTCGTCCTCTGGACCGGAGCGATGATCCATCCGGACATGCTCGCGCAGATGCGCTCCACGTTCAACGTCTACGTCTGCTCGGACGATCCCGAATCGTCGGATGTGCTGTCCAAGCCCGTTGCGCCGCTGTTCGACTGCGCGTTCACCCGCAATCTGGCCTGCGTCGACGACTACCGGCGCTGGGGCTGTCGCAAGGCGCACTGGCTTTGCCCCCCGGTGGATCCCGACCTCATGTGGAAGGGGCTCACGCGCGAAATGATCCTGGAAGGGACGAGGTCGATCGACGTCGTGATGTTCTCGGAACGCGTGCTGGGATTGAGCGATCGCGCGGTGCGCCTCGAGAAGCTACGCTCGAACTTCCCCAAGGCCCTGCTGCGGGGCAAGGGATGGGACGGCGGCTACGTGCCGCGCCCGGAAATGCTCGCCGCATACCGCGACGCGAAGATCGGGTGGAACCTGCACAATTCGATCGGTCCCACGAATTCCCGGTTGTCGACGCTGCCAGCCTTCGGCGTGATGGAGATCTGCGACAACGCGTCGCAGTTGGCGAAGGTGTTCCAGCTCGATCGCGAGATCGTCGGATTCGAGACCATCGAGGAGTGCATCGACAAGACGCGCTTCTACCTGGCCCACGACCGCGAACGCCGAGAGATCGCCGCCGTCGGATGGGAGCGGTTCACTCTGGATTTCAGCGAAGCGCGCGAGTGGGAACGCATCGCGAGCAAGATCCAGGACGAGGTCCTCGCGCGGATCGCGAAGCCGGGTGCGACGCCGACCCTAGCCTGTTCCGGGTTCAAGCTGCACGTCGGCTGCGCAAACGATCGCTGGGAGGGATGGACCAACATCGACCGGGGGCCGACGCCGGCCACGGACATGTTGGAACTCGGATCCCGGTTTGCCGCGGGTTCGTGCCAGGCGATCCACCTGATGCACGTGTTGAACGACCTCACGCTCTGGGAAGCCCGCGATTTCCTCGCCACCGCTCGGAAGCTCCTGGCTCCCGGTGGCGAACTGGTGATCGAGACCGTCGACGCGGCGAAGGCCGCGCGGAAGATCCTTCACCACTTGGGAACGGACTTCACGGAGTACATGGAGGGAATCCGAGGATTTCCAGGATTCGGGAACGACCATTTGCAGGAACGGCGCGAGTACATCGGCTCCAAGATGGCCTGGACCCCATGGCATCTCGGACAGGAATTGACGCAGGCTGGATTCGGATCCTGGTGCGAGGAGACTCCATTGACCCACGCCGCATGGCGGGATTTCCGCGTGGTAGCCAAGGTCGCGGGCGGCTCCGCGGCTGAGGCCATGGCCGCGATCGACTGACCGCAGTTTTTGAAGGCACCAAAATGAACCTTTGCTCCGTCAGGGGCGAAGGCCACGCCACATGGCGCGTGGTGCGCGACGATGAATTCATGGACGTGGGCAATGTCATGGCCCATCGCTACAACGAACTGAAAGCGGCAATCGCCACTGTCTGACACACTTGGCGAACCAACTCTCTGACTCGTTCCGCAACCTCCGTAGTCAATACCTTATACCGGCACTTCGTGAGCCACACAAAGTAATACTCAATCTGAAAAACCGTATGGCTTCAGTATCTGTAGCCCGTTTCACACCTCCACCACCCTCACTTTCTCATCTGAAGCTGACCGGCTGGAAACCGGTGGATTTAACCTTTTGATGGAAATTAAAATAATTTAGTCTGAAGTTCTGCGGCATTTAGAGCGAGTTTGCTTTTGAGTGACCACTGGATCCCTAACCAGCCAACTGACCGCCAGCGCCAAGGCTTTGAGTGATCGAGCAATCGGCCATCGCGTTCAGGTCGTCCGTAATGGGGCCGAAGTCGGCTCTTTGCGCGTTAACTGATGATGACCTCAACCCTCGAGCCCCAAGGCCAGTCTCAGCATGGGAGGGAACGGGGTCCGGCTGCGGGTGGCCCGGTCGAGCGCGCGGAACCATCCCAGGTAGCTTTCCAGATACGACGTGGCCACCCCTCTGAAGCGATGCATCCAGCCCTTGAGCCGGCCGTGACGCACCTTGGCGTTCTGGATGTGCCAGGGCCCACGCACGCGTTCGCCTGCACTCAGATTCATGGCTGCGTGGTGCACGCCCATTTCCTTGGCGGTGGCGGCAATCGCTGCCGAGCCATCCGTGCA
>CAIOSS010001406.1 GCA_903860995.1 uncultured delta proteobacterium
CGCCCCGGCGCGGTCGCCCGACCCCTGCGCGCGCACCTCGCCGAGCAGCACCCCCACCTCGTTGCCCACCACCGTGTTGGCGATGAGCACCGGCATCGCGTCGCACGCCGCGACGCCCACGGACCCGCCCTCCACCCGCGAGCGCGCGATCACCACCCCGGGGCTCGCCAGCGCCGTAGGCCCGACGCAGCGCCCGGCGTCGTCGGCGCCCATCGAGACGCCCACCCGGTTTCGCGCCAGCGTCGCGCGGAGCACCCGGACGTGCCGCGACCCCTCGATGCGAACGCCCACCCGCGCGTCGGTCACCGCGGCGTTGAGCAGCGTCACCGACCCGGCGCCCGCCACCCGGAACCCGACCCCGCCCTCCTGCGCCTGCACGTTGCGCACGACGATGTCCTCGCCCGCCACCTCGACGCCCACCGCGGCGCCGCGCACCGTGTGGCCGTGCCCATCGAGGGTCGCCCCGCGGCCGACGACCCGGATGCAGGTGCCCGCGCGTGACCCGTCGACGTCGCCCCGCAGCTCGGCGAAGGCGTGGTCCGCCGCGAGCGCGGCGGTGCACGACTCGCAGGTGTCGCACGAGACCCCGGCCTGCTGCGCGGCGACGGTGGAGGGCAGCGCAAGGAGCGCCAGCGCCCAAGGCCAGCGCGCCCTCACGGGCTCACCCACGCGCCGACGTCGCGGCGATACTGCGCCCGGGCCCAGGCGATGCGCCCGACGCCCGCGTACGCCCGACGCCGTGCCTCCTCGAGGGTGGCGCCGCGCGCGACCACGTTGAGCACGCGACCGCCCGCCGACCGCAGGCTCCCGGACTCGTCGCGCCGCGTGCCGGCGTGAAACACCTCGACGCCCTCGGCGTGGGCCTCGTCGAGCCCGCCGATGAGGTCGCCGGTCTCCGGGGCGTCGGGGTAGCCCGGCGCGGTCAACACCACGCAGACGACGCTCCCCTCGCGCATCGCCGGAGGTCGCCGCTCGCGCGAGCCCGCGCCGGTCGCGTCGCCGATGACGTCGGCGAGGTCGTCGGCCAGGCAGAGCATCAGGGCCTGACACTCCGGGTCGCCGAAGCGGACGTTGTACTCGAGCAGCATCGGCCCCGCCGAGGTGAGCATCACCCCCGCGTAGAGAACACCCTGGAAGGGCTTCCCCTCGGCGCGCATCGCATCGACCGTCGGGCGGATCATCGTCGCCATGATCTCCTCGACCAGCGCGGGCGTCTCCAGGGGGTGCGGGGTGATCGCGCCCATGCCCCCCGTGTTGGGCCCGACGCCGCCGTCGCCGACGCGCTTGTAGTCCATCGCCGTCGCGAAGAACCGCGCCGTCTCACCGTCGCTCAGGGCGAAGAAGCTCATCTCCGGGCCGCGGAGGAAGTCCTCGATCACCAGGCTCCGCCCCGCCTCGCCGAAGCGACCGCCCCGCAGCGCGTCGTCGACCGCCGCGAGCGCCTCCGCCTCGGTCATCGCCACCACGACCCCCTTGCCCGCGGCGAGCCCGTCGACCTTCACCACCACGGGCGCCCCGTGCGCGCTCACATAGGCGCTCGCCTCGTCGGCGTCGGTGAAGCGACGATACGCCGCCGTAGGAATCCCGTGGCGCGCGCAGAGGTCCTTGAGGAAGCCCTTGGAGCCCTCCAGCTGAGCGGCCGCCGCGGAGGGGCCAAAGACACCGATCCCGAGCGCCCGCAGGCGGTCGGCGAGCCCTGCCACCAGGGGGCCCTCGGGCCCGATCACGACCAGGTCGGCCGGCAGCCCGACCGCCGCCGCGACGAGGCCGTCGACGTCGCCTACGCCCACCGCAACGCAGCGAGCGATCTCCGCGATGCCCGGGTTTCCCGGCGCGACGGCGAGCGCTTCGACCCGACCCGACCTCGCCAGCGCCCACGCGAGGGCGTGCTCGCGACCACCACCACCAACCAGCAGGACGTTCACCCCTCCCTCGTTACCACCATCTCCCGCGCGGTGAGATCCCCCATCGCGGGCTGCGTTACGCTCCCGTCCCCCCCCCGATGCCCGCCCTCCCCATCGCCCGCATTCTCGTCGCGCTCGCGCTCGGCGCAGCACTGCTCGATTGCGGCGGCCGCGAGGCCCCCGTGACCCCGGCCGACGCGGGCCGCGACGCGCCAGAGGCAGCCGTGACGACCGTGGTGGGCCACGTAATACTCAGTGGGCGAGGCGGGTCTGGAGCAGCTCGGCGAACGCCCGGCAGACGTCGACGGTGGTGAAGATGCCGACGACCTTCTGGTTCTGCATCACGACGACCGAACCGTACTTGTGTTGGGCCATCTCGCTCACCACCTCGTCGAGCGAGGCCTCCGGCGACACCGCGTAGACGTCCGTCACCATGGCGTCCTCGACGGTGACCTTCGTGGGGTCGACGTCGCGCAGGGTCTCGACGAAGCGCAGGTCGCGGTCGGTGACCATGCCGACAAGCTTGCCGCCGACGAGCACCGGGAGGTGCCGGATCTTGTACTCGCGAAGCACCGCGTGGGCGTGCGCGAGGGTCTGGTCGGCCCCGATCGAGTGGGGCGCCGTGGTCATGTACTTCTGGATGGTCGGGATTGCCTTGGACATGGCCTCCCCCGTTTGCAGCCTGCGTGCCCGCCGCCATCACCTGCGACGCTGCGTTTCTACGGACTTCGAGCGCGCGTGTCTTGCGTGACCGCACGCACCGTCTGCGCCCCTCCACGACGGCCCCGCCCATCGCGCTTGCGACCGGTCGTCGATGCGCGCGATGATCCATGGCTCAACCGTGCGACCACGCCGATCGGCCCTCCTCGTACTCCTGCTCGCGTGCCTCGCGCTCTTCCTCGGCGCCCCCGCGGCCACGGCCACGCCGCTCTCCGACACGGCCCTGGTCACGCTCGCCCAGCACACCGGCGGCAGCTTCGGCGGATCGCGTTGGGGCAGCGGCTCGCCCTCGTCGGGCGGCGGATCGTCCTCCAGCAGCGGATCGTCCTCCAGCAGCGGATCGTCCTCCAGCGGAGGTTCGTACTCCGGCGGGGGCTACTCGGGCTCGTCCCGCAGCAGCGACGGCGGCGGCATCTGGATCCTGCTCCAGATCGTCATCTGGTGCTTCTCCGTGAGCCCCATCCTGGGCTTCGCGGTGCTTGGCATCGGCCTCGCCTTCCTGTTCTTCGTGTGGACCCTCCGGAGCTGATCATCGCCCATGGCTGACGCCGCCTCGCACGAGTTCAACGCCGCCGACGACGCCACCTTCCTGGCGCTCGCGGGCTCGGCCGCGCGCGTCGGGGTCGCGGGCTACGGCCTCGGCTTCGTCCTCGCCGCGGCGGGCCTGCTCGGGCTCGTCCAGCCGCCCTTCCACCTCCCTCCCCACGCCGCGCCGGTCATCGCCACGCTCTGCCTCCTCGGGGCCGCGCCGCCGATGTTCGCCGGGCATCAGCTCCGCGCCGGGGCCCGCAGCCTGCGCGCGGTCGCCACCACCGCGGGCGACGACGTCGCGCACCTCATGGCCGCCGTCGACGGGCTCCAGCGGGCCTTCACGACCCTGGTCGCGATGCTTGCCATCGACGCGGTCGGCCTCGCCGTGGTGGTGGCGGTGATGCTCCCGAGGGGGGCCTAGGACATGTCGTCGCATGAGTTCAGCGCCGCCGAGAACCTCCGCTTCGCCGCGTTGGCGCGGCGCCTCCGGCTGACCACCTGGCTGCTGCTCGCCCTCGCGGCGCTCGTCGTCGCGCTCTCCGCGGAGGCCATCCACTCCCTGTGGTGGGCCGGGCCGGCCGGGGCCCGCTTCGGCATCCTCGCCCTCGCGGGCCTCGTGCTCGCGATGGTGCTCGCCGTGCTCGCCCGCTGGATCCACCGGGCCGCGCGCTCCTTCCGCGCCGTGGTCGACACCGCGGGCGCCGACGTCACCCACGCGATGACCGCCGTGCGCGCGCTCGGGCGCTCGCTCCGCGTGCTCGAGGCCGCCGCCGTCGCGAGCCTCGCGCTCACGGCCGTCGCGGTCGTCGCGCACCTGCGCTGAGCGACCCTGACCGGCCCTCCGCCACCATCAGGTGGCTGGGACGACCGCGGGGCACTTCGGGGTTCTTCGGGGATGGAGCGGGAGGAGTGGGCCGGGGCCCGCGCTGCCGTTGAGGGGCAGTCGCGGGCCGCCGCGGAGGCGTCGTCGGCTCTACTGGAACTCGACGATCATTTCCTGGTTCGGGTTGTCGCGGCAGGTCGGGGTGTTCACCCCGCCCCAGTTCTCGTTCCCGATGCACGGCCGCACCAGGTAGCCGGACGGGCAGTTGCTGCCGCTGCAGAGGCTCGGCGGGTCGAGCCAGAGCTCGCCGCTGTAGCGGTTTCCGCAGAGCGTCCACCGGTGACCGTCGCAGGCCATGTCGAAGTCCGCGCCGGTACGGATCGCCGTCGCGAGCGCGTTGGCGATGGAGGGGTTCGAGCAGCTCAGGCCGGCCGGGGCGAAGGTCCCTCGGATGGTCACCCGGGTGTACCCCCCGGCGAGGCCAGCGCGCCAGGTGTTCCAGGCCGTGCACTGCGTCGTCGGGGTGACGTTGTTGACGAAGCTCTCCTGGTACCGATTGCTCATCACCACGCAGGCGCCGTTGGTGCACACGCCGCTCGGGCAGGTGACGCCGCAGGCGCCGCAGTGGCTGGCGCTGTTGCTGGTGTTGACCTCGCAACCGTTCGCCGGGTTGCTGTCGCAGTTCCGGAAGGCGCCGGTGCAGGCCGCGACCTGGCACACGCTCGCCGTGCAGACCGGCGTCGCGTTGGGGAGGCTGCACACGGTCCCGCAGCCGCCGCAGTTCGTGGCGCTGGTGGTGGTGTTGATCTCGCAGCCGTTGTTCACGTCGCCGTCGCAGTCGCGGAAGCCCGCGTTGCAGGCGCTGAGGCCGCAGGCGCCGGCGGTGCAGACCGCCGCGGCGTTGGCGAAGGAGCACGCGTTGCCGCAGGTGCCGCAGTTGCCGACGCTGGTGTTGGTGTTCACCTCGCAGCCGTTGGCGGGGTTGTTGTCGCAGTCGCGGAAGCCCGCGTTGCAGACGAACGAGCAGGCGCCCGCCGAGCACACCGGCGAGGCGTTCGCGGCCGCGGTGCACGCGCGGGCGCACACGCCGCAGTTGTTGGGATCGGTCTGCACGCTCGTGCAGCTCCCGCTGCACTCCGTGAGGCCCGCTGCGCAGGTCGCGCGACACACGCCGCTGGAGCACACCTGCCCGGCGCCGCAGGCGATGTTGCAGCCGCCGCAGTTGGCGCGGTCGCTCTGGGTGTTCACCTCGCAGCCGTTGTCGGCGTTGGCGTCGCAGTTCGAGAAGCCCGTGGCGCAGGTGGTGAGGGCGCAGCGGCCGGCGGTGCACGCGGCGGCGCCGTTGGGGAAGCGGCAGGTGAAGCCGCAGGCGCCGCAGTTGGTGACGCTGTCGAGGCGGGTCTCGCAGCCGTTGCCGTCCTGCCCGTCGCAGTCGCCGAAGCCGGCGGTGCAGAGGTACGCGCAGCGGCTCGCGCAGAAGGGCGTCGCGTTGGCGGGGCGCGGGCACACGTTGCCGCACGCGGTGCAGTGGCTGGGGTCGTTGTCGAGGTTGCGGCAGACGCCGCTGCACTCGCTCTGGCCGGCCGCGCAGGTCGCGGCGCAGGCGCCGTTGCTGCAGGTCTGACCCGCGGCGCAGCGGACGCCGCAGCCGCCGCAGTTGTTGTTGTCGGCCCCGGTGCGGATCTCGCAGCCGTCCATCGGGCTGTTGTTGCAGTCGGCGAAGCCGGCCGTGCAGCTGCCCATGGTGCAGCCGGAGATGAGGCAGGCCGCCGCGGCGTTGGCGAAGTTGCAGCGCACGTTGCAGCCGTTGCAGTTGGTGATCGAGTTCAGCGTGGTCTCGCAGCCGTTGCCGGCCATGGCGTCGCAGTCGCCGAAGCCGGTGCCGCAGGTGATGCCGCAGCGACCGGCGGTGCAGAACGCAGCGCCGTTCGCCGGGGTCGGGCAGGCCATGCCGCAGCCGCCGCAGGCCGCGATGTCCGTCTGGGTGTTGCGGCACGAGCCGCTGCAGTTCTGCGTGCCGGCCTGGCAGCTCGCGGCGCAGGCGCCGTTGGCGCAGACCTGCCCGGCCCCGCAGGCCGTGCCGCACGCGCCGCAGTTCGCGGTGTCGGTCTGCGTGTCGCGGCAGGTGCCGGCGCAGTTCGTGAGCCCGGCGCCGCAGGAGACGACGCACATCCCGCCGGTGCACACCTGACCGCTCGCGCAGGCGGTGCCGCACATGCCGCAGTGGGCGTTGTCCGTCTGCACGTCGCGGCAGACGCCGCCGCAGTCGGTGGTGCCGGCCCCGCAGGAGACCTGGCACGTGCCCGCAGAGCAGACCCGGCCCGGCATGCAGCCCTGGCCGCACATCCCGCAGTTCGCGCGGTCGGTCTGCAGGTCGCGGCAGGCGCCCGAGCAGTCGGTGGTGCCCATCGCGCAGGTGGTGCGGCACATCGAGCCGGAGCACACCTGACCCGCCGGGCAGAGCATGCCGCAGGCGCCGCAGTGGTTGTTGTCGGTGGTGAGGTCACGGCAGCTACCGCCGCAGGTCGTCAGGCCGGCGGCGCACGTGAGCTCGCAGGCCCCGCGGCTGCAGACCTGGCCGGCCGCGCACGCGGTGCCGCAGGCGCCGCAGTGGGCGTTGTCGCTCTGCGTGTCGCGGCAGACGCCGGCGCAGTCGGTGAGGCCGCCTCCGCACGAGACCTGGCAGGTGCCGCTGGAGCAGACCTGGCCCGCCGCGCACACGGTGCCGCAGCCGCCGCAGTTGGCGCGGTCCATCTGGAGGTCGCGGCAGGTGCCGTCGCAGTTCGTGAGGCCGACGCCGCAGCTCACGACGCACATCCCGCGCTCGCAGATGCGGCCGCCGGGGCACACGTTAACGCAGCCGCCGCAGTTGTTTCGGTCGGTCTGCGGGTCGGCGCAGTAGCGCGGTCCGCTCGCGTCGGCCCCGGCGTCGCTGCCGGCGCTGCAGGTCTGGAGGTTCGCGGCGCACTCGACGGTGCAGGCGCCGTTGGAGCAGACCTGCCCGGCCGCGCAGGCGTTGCCGCAGGCGCCGCAGTTCGCGCGGTCGGTGCCGGTGCTCACGCAGAGGTTGCCGCTGCACAACGTCTGCGTGCCGGGACAGCTCTGCATGCACGCGCCGTTGACGCACACGTTGCCCGCCGGACACGCGGTGCCGCAGGCGCCGCAGTGGAGCACGCTCTGGCGTACGTTCACGCACTGCCCGCCGCAGCGCACCTGATCGGCGCTGCAGGGGATGTCCGCGGTGGCGTCCATTCCGCCGTCGCTGCCGTTGCCGTTGCCGACGACGACGGCTGTGCCGTCACAGGCCGCGAGGGCGGCGGCGCAGGCCAGCGCCGACGCGAGGCGCCCCAGGGCGCGCTCCAAGCTTTTTAACGTTGAAGACATCCTGACCTCCCACGCCCTGCGGTGAAATGCCGAGCGCTAGGTTGTGGAATACGACCGAGGCGGCCCCGTGGCGACGACCGTGGGGTCCGTCGAATGTCCGCCGCCGGGTCCGCGTACACTCCGTCCGTGAGGACCCACCCTTCTTTCGTCGCGCTCCCTTTGTTGATCGGCTGCGCCCACACGCTCCACGTGCCGCAGCCGCCGTCCGCCGGACCCGGTGCTGCTCTTCCACCGCTGCCGGCGGCGTCCATCGAGCTGCCGCTGCGCGCCGACATCCGCGGCACCCTGCGCTCGCTGGAGTCGCTCGTGCCCGAGGTCTTCGACACCAGCGGCCGCTTCCAGATGATCGGCCCCACCCCCGTGGGCGTTCGCTACCGGGTGCAGCGCGCGCCCTTCCGCTTCGAGCCGCGAGGGACCGCGGTGCACGTCGAGACCACCCTGGCCATCACCGCCGAGGCCTGCCTCGGCGCGCCGCTCGGGCTCCCGATTCCCTTCCTCCCCGGCTGCCAGGTGGTCGCCTCGTGCGGGATCAACGAGGCCCCGCGGCAGGTCGTCGTGAGCGCCGACACCACCATCCGCCTCGATCCCTCGTGGCGCATCGTATCGGAGACGGTGCCCGCGGCGCCGGTGTTCCGTGACCGCTGCGAGCTAACGATGTTCCACGTCGACGTGACGGACTTCGCCGCGGGCTTCGTGGCCCAGCAGATCACCGCAGCCACGCAGCGCATGGACGCCACCGTCCACGCCCACGGAGACCTCCGCCCCCGCGCCGAAGAACTCTGGACCAACCTCAACACCCCGATGGACCTCGGCGAGGGCTTCTGGCTCACCCTCTCCCCGCAGCGCGTCTACGCGTCGCCCTTCGAGCTCACCACGGAGACCGCGAGCACCCGCGTCGGCATCCTCGCGCAGCCCGCGGTCACCTCCGGCGGCCGCCCCTCGCCCGCCGCGGCCCCGCTGCCCGCCCTCGACCCGGCCCCCACGAACGCCCAGGGAGACCGCTTCGCGCTCACCCTCGACGCGCGGGTGTCCTTCGAGGAGACCACGGCGCTGGTCGCCCAGGAGTTTCGCGGTCGGGTGATGGAGCTCGAAGGCCACCACGCGCTGGTGCGCGAGGTGCGGGTGCGCGGCAACGGCGGGGCGCTGCTCTTCGAGCTCGACGTCACCTTCCAGGACGGCCCCTTTGACGGAACCCCCGCGACCCTCTTCCTCGCCGGACTGCCCGACTACGACGCCGCGCGAGAGGCCATGACGGTGCGCGACCTCGACTACACCCTCGACACCCGCAACACCCTCCTCCAGGCGGGCGAGTGGCTCCTCCGGGCTTCGCTCCGCGAGGGCCTCTCGCGCCGCGCGGTGTTCCCGCTGGGCGACCGCATCCGGCGGCTGCGAGACAACGCCCAGCGCGCCCTCACCCGCCCCCTCGGCGGCGGCTCTGCGATGCGCGGCGAGCTCACGACCCTGCGCCCGGTAGGCGCCTTCGTGGCCACCGACGGGGTCGTCGTCCGGGTGCAGGCCGAGGGCCGCGCCGAGGTCACGCAGGACCTCACCAGCCTCGACCTCACCGGTCAGCGCGCGGCGCCCTGAGCCCGCCCCCCGCTCCACGCCGCGGCGGCCGCGCACACCAGCGCGACGAACACCGCCCTCGCCGGGGCCACCCGCGGCTCCGTCGCGCTCCACCCGATCACCAGCGCCGAACCGATCGCCGCGGGCACCAGCGGCCACCGACGGAGCGGCGCCCGGTCGGCGTCCTCCAGGGCCACCAGCATCGCGACCGCGACCCAGATCTCCCGCCCGTCGGCCACCCATCCGAGCGTGAGGGCCAGCGGAATCGCGAGGCGCACCCCCGCCCGCAGCGCCAGCCCCGCGGTCTCCGCGCGGACCCAGTCCCCGGGGCGCACCGCGAGCGCGAGGGAGAG
>CAIOSS010001407.1 GCA_903860995.1 uncultured delta proteobacterium
GGGCGGCGCGGCGGACGGCACCGCGATCTGCGTCCCCACGGTGCCCAGCCTGGGCGCGTGCGACCCGCGGCAGTTCACCAACCTCTGCGCCGAGGGCACGTCGTGCATCACCGACCCGGAGCCCCCGGAGGGCATGCCCGCGAACTCCGTCTGCTCGCTCCCGGGCACCCGCCGCAACGCCCCCTGCCGCGCGACCGAGCCGCGCTGCGACGCGCCCACGGCGTGCAGCGCGGGCGACTCGCCGCGGTGCGTCCCGGTGATCGGCACCGGCATGATGTGCGACCCGACGAGCGAGGGTAACCGCTGCGGCCCCGGCGAGACGTGCAGCCCCCTCGCGGCCGGCGGCGTCCCGATCTGCCACACCTGATCATCGCTCCGCCGTCGACGGCGTTCACTCGTGGCACAAGCGACCCGCGCGGCCCTATGGTGGAGGCACACGACCATGAACCCCACGAACGCGGTGACGGTGCGCCCGGCGACGGCGGATGACCTCGAGGCGCTCGGCGCGATGGCGGGGGCGCTGGTGCGCTTCCACCACGAGGTCGACCCGCGGCGCTTCATGCTGGCGAAGGGGGTGGAGGAGGGCTACCGGCGGTGGTTTCGCCAGGAGCTGGACAGCCCCGAGGCGATGGTCCGCGTGGCGGTCGGCGGTGACGGGCGGGTGCTCGGCTACACCTACGCCCGCGTCGAGGGCCGCGACTGGAACATGCTCCTCGACGCCCACGTCGCCCTGCACGACGTCTTCGTCGCCCCCTCGGCGCGGGGCGCGCGGGTCGGCGAGCGCTGCTCTCGGCCTTCGCCGCCGAGGTCGACGCCCGTGGCGGGATGCGCGTGGTGCTGCACACCATGGTGTCCAACGAGCGCGCGCAGCGGCTCTTCGCGAAGCACGGCTTCCGCCCGACGATGCTCGAGATGACCCGCGGGTGACCGCTCACCCCGCGACAGACTTCGAGACCTCCAGCGCGCCGCTGCCGTAGCCCCACTTCAGCAGCGCCTGGAGCTCGGGCCGGCGGTAGAGCCCGCTCGCGACCAGCGCCTGCATCCCGTCCTGGATGCGCCCGCGCACCGTCGCCGGGGCGTCGACCTCGCGCGCCACCCGCCAGCGGTACCGCCGCACCGCCGCGTCGTCGAGCGCCCCGTCGCGCATGGCCGCGGCGCACACCTCGCCGGCGATCTCGCCCGTGCGCAGCGCCTGCCAGATGCCCTCGCCGGTGAGCGGGTCGACGTGCCGCCCGGCGTCGCCGGTGGTCAGCAGCCCGGGCATCCCGACACGCACCCCGAGGTCGCTCAGGGGCAGCTGCCAGGTGCGCACCGCGCCCACCCGCCGCGCCCCGGCGAAGCGGTCGCGGTGCTGCTCGAGGAAGCGCTCGAAGAGGGCACCCAGGGCCACCCCGCGGGCGTCGTAGCCGTCGCGCCGGAGGTACACGCCCACGTTGGCGACGCCCTCCACCGCGGGGAAGATCCACCCGTAGCCGTACGGCAGCGACGGGTCGAACCAGTGCTCGCTCCACCCCTCGCGCAGCGCCCCGGTGACGCCCTCGTAGTAGGCCGTCGCGGAGATGGCGAGGCCCCGGCCGCGCGGCTTCGCCACCCCCAGCGCCCGCGTGGCCA
>CAIOSS010001408.1 GCA_903860995.1 uncultured delta proteobacterium
CCAGGGCACCCTCCCGCCGTGGTCCTCCACGGCCACGTACGAGTATGCGTACCCCGACCACGAGCGGGTGCCCTTCGACGGCGACGCGCGCGCCGCGCTCGGGCTGCCCGGCCACCACCTCGTCGCGATCGACCGACCGGCCGGCTGGCTGGTGCTGCGGTCGAACGAGGGCGCGCTCACCGCCCGGGCGCCCGACGGCACGCTCACCCCGCTGCAGGCGCCGGGCTTCGAGTACGGCGGGCTCGCGCTCACGCCCGATGCCCGCCACCTCGTCGGGTGGGACCCCACCGGCACCGTCGCGGTCTTCGAGGTCGCGACCGGCGCCGAGCGCGGGCGCTGGCGGTCCGACCGGCCGACGCTCCAGGCCGTGCGCGCGGTCACGCTGTGCGCCGGGCACGTCGTCGTGCTCGAGGAGAGCGGCCGCGTGCGCTGGCTGCGCGGACCGTAGCCCTCCCCCTCACCGCCGCCGCCATCGTGCGATAGCATCGCGCTCCTCCAACGATGCGCCCCATTGCCGTCGCGCTCCTGTGCTGCCTCTTCTCGCTCGGCTGCGACACGGCGGACGACGCCCCGACCGGACCGGCTCCCACGGACACCCGCGGCACCGGGGCCACCATCGACCCAGCGCAGCGCTACGCGGCGATGTGCGCGTCGTGTCATGGCGAGGCCGGCGAAGGCGGCCTCGGGTCGCGGCTCATCGACTCGCCCCGCTCGGTCGCGGCGCTCACGCAGATCATCGACGAGCGCATGCCGCAGGGAAACCCGGCGGCCTGCCGCGGCGACTGCGCGTCGTCCCTCGCCGCGTACGTGAAGACCCGCTTCACCTCGCAGGCCCTCTCCTGCGCCACCGTCGCCCCCTCGGTGGGTCGCCTGCGCCTGCTCACCCGCCGCGAGTACCGCGCGACGGTGCGCGACCTGCTCGCCCTGCCCCCGCCCGGCGACGGCGCGCCCGCGACGCCCCCCGGCGTCGACCCCGCGTGCAGCCGACACCGCTTCGCCTACGCGCCCGCCGCCACGGCCCGCAGCGTCCACGTCGCGGGGAGCTTCAACGGCTGGTCGCCCACCGCGTGGCCCATGACCTGGGTCGAGAGCGCCCGCGAGTGGCAGACCGCGCGCGAGCTCGCCGATGGCACCCATCAGTACAAGTTCGTCGTCGACGGATCGCAGTGGGTCAGCGACCCGCGCGCGGCCGCCTCGATGCCCGACGGCTTCGGCGGCCAGAACTCCGTGATCACCCTGCGCTGCGCGGGCACCGCCCCCGACGCCGGGGTGACCCTGCCTCCGAGCGCCGTCGACGTCGTGGCCGAAGCCACCAGTGCGCTGCCCGTCGAGTCGCGCCCCCAGGGCTTCGCCTACGACAACAACGCCGACTCGGCGCTCGTCACGTCGGTGCACGTCAACGAGTTCGTCCGCGCGGCGCAGGGGCTCACGGCCGCGCTGGGTCCGCGCCTGCGCGCCGTCGTCGGCTGCGACCCCGGGGCCGACCGCGCGGCCTGCGCCAACACCCTCGTGCGGGGCTTCGGCACCCGCGCGTTCCGCCGGCCGCTCACCGCCGCGGAGATGCAGCGCTACGGGGCGCTGGTGACGGGCGCGCGCGACGTCGAGCAGGGCGTCACCCGCGCGGTGCGGGCGATGCTCCTCTCGCCGGCCTTCCTCTACCGCTCGGAGATGGGCGCCGCGCAGCCCGACGGCGCCTTCCAGCTTACGCCCTGGGAGGTCGCGACCGCCCTCGCCTACACCTACTGGGGAAGCACCCCCGACGCGGCCCTCCTCGCCGCCGCGGCCGACGGCTCGCTGGCCACCGCCGCGGGCACCGAGCGCGAGGCCCGGCGCCTGCTCGCCGACCCGCGCGCCCGAGAGCAGCTCGCCACCTTCGCGCTGCAGTGGCTCGGCGTCGAGACCGTGGCCACCACCCCCCGCAGCGCCACGCTCTTCCCGGCCTTCACCGACGCCGTGCGAGCCTCGATGCTGGAGGAGGCGCGCCGCCTCGTGACCGCGGTCACCTTCGACGGAACCCACCGCTTCGACGAGCTCTTCACCACGCGCTCGACCTGGGTCGACGGCACCCTCGCGGCCTACTACGGCCTCGGCGGCGTGAGCGGGAGCGCCTTCCAGCGGGTCGAGCTCCCCGAGGCGCGCCAGGGCGGCGTGCTGAGCCTGGGCGCGGTGCTCACCCGCTACGCCCACAGCGACCAGGGCTCGCCCATCCTGCGCGGGGTCTTCGTGCGCGCGGCCCTGCTCTGCGAGGAGTTTCCACCGCCGCCCGCGAACGCCGGGGGCGTGCCCGACGTCGACCCCGAGGCGACCACCCGCGACCGCTTCCGACAGCACACCGCCAATGCCGCGTGCGAGACCTGCCACCGGTACATCGACGGCGTGGGCTTCGGCTTCGAGCGCTTCGACGCCGTCGGCCGCCTGCGCGACACCGAGAACGGCCGCCCCATCGACGCGACCGGTACCGTCCTCGACCTCGAGCGCTTCGGCGCCGGCACCCGCGCGGACTTCACCTCGCTGCCGCAGCTCGCCGGGACCCTCGCGCAGAGCGACGCCGCCCGCGCCTGCTTCGCGCGGCAGTACTACCGCTTCGCGCGGGGCTTCCGCGAGACCGCCGAGCAGCGCTGCGGGGTGCTCGACGTCGTGCGGCGCTTCCGCGAGAGCGGCTACGACCTGCGCGAGCTGATGGTCGCCGTGACCCTCACCCGCGACTTCGCCACCCGGAGGTCCCCGTGAGCCTGCTCTCCCGCCGTCGGCTGCTCCAGGGCGCCCTCGGGGCCGCCTCGGCGCTCCCGCTCGCGATGGCCACCCGGCGCATGGCCCGCGCGACGGCGTGCGGCCGCGCCCGCCGGGTGATCTTCTTCTACTTCCCCGACGGCATCGCGGGGCGCTCGCAGAACGGCGAGCCCAGCCTCTGGAGCGCCTCGCGCAACGGCGCGGGCATCGCGCTCGGTGAGCTGCTCGCGCCGCTGAGCTCGCTCGCGGGCGACTGCGTGTTCCTCCACGGGCTGTCGATGGGCGGCACCGACGAGGGGAGCCACCCCGGCGGCGCGAAGAAGCTGCTCACCGGCGTCGACGGCGGCAACGGCGAGTCGGTAGACCAGTACCTCGCGCGCACCGTCGGCCGGGCGTCGCCCTTCCGCCACCTCTACCTCGGCGCCATGGCCACGCAGAACAACGCCTCCGGGGACAAGTTCATCTCGTACCCGAGCGCGGGGGTGACGGTCGCGCCCGAAGACGACCCGGTGAACGCCTTCCGACGCATCTTCACGGGCGCGCGGCCGAGCACGCCG
>CAIOSS010001409.1 GCA_903860995.1 uncultured delta proteobacterium
CGACGGTGCTGCGGACGGAGCGGCTGGTGCGCCCGGGCGGGGCGAGCGGGTGGGGGTCGAGCGGTCGGGGGATGACGGCGACGCTCACCCGAAGCCCGGGCGGGGCATGGCTCGCGGTGTCCTGGGCCATCGGGCGCTATGCGAAGGACGAGCAGCTGTCGTGGGTGGCGGTGTCGGGGTAGCGAGGCGGTGCCCCGCCGCCCGAGGAGGGGCATGTCGCGTCCGCTGGATACCGTCACGATGCGCTTTCCGCGGGTCGTTGGCGCAGCCGGATCACGACGACGCTCTCCCTACATCGCAGTCCAAGCTTGTTGATGACCTCGACGAGCGCGGCCTGACGTCTCCGGTCCTCGGCGGCGTCGAGCGCGTCGACCCACATCGCCAGCCGCCCGTTCTCGATGCAGGTGAGCGCTGACTGGCCGAGCAGGAGCTCGAACACCGTCGTCGGAGACATCGCGCGCACCTCCTCCTCGGTGCTCGTGGCGAGGGCGAGCGCCAGGGCGTTGTGCCCCAGGAGGTGGAGCCACTTGCCCAGCCACCCGGCGCCGTCTTCGACGCGCAAGGCCCCCCCCCAGCCAGCCGACGACGCGATCGGCCGACGGGCCGTCCGGGCGTGCGCGGTGGAGGGCCGCGCGACTCTTTCGCCCGAGCCGAGGGTCGTCGGCTCCCGCTGCCGGAACAGCGCGAAGTACGCCTCCAGGATCTCGGCGCGATCCTCCGTCAGTTGGGACCCGTCGTAGGCGGCAGCTACCTGCGGAACCCTGCTTAGAGGGCGATCGACCGCAGCGTGAGGTCGCCCTCGAGCACCTCGAGGCGCACGGCCACGACGCCCGCGGGCACGCGCACCGCGAGGGGCGCCGTGTCGCTGAGGCGCCACGCGCCACCCGCCGCGGGGACCGTCACCTCGCCCTGGCGCACGCCGTCGATCCACACCGCGATGCGCGTCGTGGCCGCAGCCACGCCCGTGAGCCGCAGCGAGCCCGAGTAGGGCGCCACGGCGTGGCCGGTGTACACGGTCATGGTGCCCACGCGCATGCCGCCCACGGCGGTGAGGCCGTCGACGGTGGTGTCGAAGCTATCCCCCGTTCGCACGACGAGCGACGCGAGGTCGCGCGCGACCATCACCCCGGGGAGCGATGGGCCGAGCGTGACGGGTACGCGCGGGAGGGTTTGCATGCGCGTGAGGGCGCGGAGCTTGGGCGTGTCGGCGTTGCGAATAGTGGCGGTGAACTCCCACTCGGAGGGGCCGCGCAGGGTGTAGTAGACGAGCAGGTCGCCGCCGACGGCGGACCACGCGTCGTGCGTGGCCTCCATGAGGGACTGCATGCGCGGGTCGGCGTTGAGCGCGCGGTTGGCGCCCGCGGTGTACGCGAGCCCCGGGCCGCCCTCGTAGGCAACGTGGCGCAGGCCGTAGTTGGCCGTCCACGCGGTGTCGATCGAGAAGGCGCGCACCGCTGACGCTTCGGGGTAGTTGCCCGCGGCGAAGAACCGGTCGGGCGTCGCCGAGATGGCGTTGTTGACGCCGTAGTAGCCCGAGCCGCCGGCGCCGTAGAGCACGTCGGAGGCGAGCCGCGGTGTCGCGCCGTCGCGGAGCCACGGGTCGAGCCACCTGAGCGCCGTCGAGAGGGTGGCCTGTGCGTTGCCCACCTGGGTCATGAGCACGGGGCGCACGCGCGTGAGCATGGCCCCTTCGCCGAACACGTCGCGAAAGGTGTCGCGAATGGTGGTGATGCGCCACGCGGGGTAGCGCCACATGAGGGTGTACACGCTCGTGGTGGCGGGCGAGAGCAGCGGATGGCCCGCGGGCAGGTGCGCGCAGCGCGCCTGAATGAGCGGAAACGAGTGGAAGCCGCGCCCGCTGTTCCAGATCTCGTTGGCGTACTCGACGTACACGCGCAGGTCGGGGTCGAGCGGCGGGTACACCGGTCGCGCCTGCGGCGAGGTGTAGGGGGTGGTGCCGTCGGTGCCGTAGCGAATGGCGAGCGCGAGGTTGCGCACGTAGGTGTCGTCGGCCACCGGGGGCACGTTGAACCAGCAGTCGGTACGGGCTGCGTTGCAGAGCTGCACCTGATGCTCGACGGCCACGCCCAGCGAGCCGTTGTACACGGTGCCGTCTTCGGCGGTGTACGGCGGCGCGGGGCGACCGGACTGGGTGCAGTCGCCGGGGCGCGCGCGGTCGGCCCAGCGCTCGACGACGTTGTCGTTGGTGTCGGTCCAGTCCATGTGGCGCACGACGCGCCCGCGCGCCGCGGCCTCGACGAAGGGCGTGGTGAAGACGGCGCTCCCGTCGGTGGGATAGCCCGGTCGGTAGAGCCGCGCGTTGGCGAAGCCGCTGTTGAGCAGGCTCGAGGGCGTGCGGCGCGTGTTGCGAAACACCACGCCGACGCTGCCGTTGGCGGTCATGCGATAGGCGAGGTCGGCGGTGGTGGTGTTGGTCGCCGCGTCGTAGCGCACGTTGTCGACGGAGCCCGCCGACCACATGAGCGACACGGTGGCCTGCCCCTCGAACACGAGGTGATAGGTGCCGTTGAAGTCCGGTGGGTCGCCCGAGAAGAGCACCGTCGAGGCGTCGGCGGTGGGCCACCCGCGCGCGTCGATGCCCGCGACGGGGTTGTGCCAGTCGGCGGCGTCTTGCCAGATGCGCGACTGTTTGAACACGTCAACGAAGGCGGCATCGCCGCTCCAGTCGCGGAGAAACCAGGTGTTCATGCCCGCCTGGTTGAGCGCGAGGTTCTCGGGGCGCAGGGGCACCACGGTGGCGTCCGAGGGCGTGGCGCTCACCTCGACGGACACGGCCCCGACGCCCAGGTCTGACGCCGCGGCGACCCGATACCGCCGCAGTGCGCCGTTGGTGAGGCCCGTGTGGCTGAAGCGGGGAAGGGTGCTGCGCCCCAGCACCGCGAACGCGCCCGCGGCGCCCGTGGCGGCCTCGACGACGTAGGCCGTCGCGCCCTCCGACGGGATCCACGAGAGGTTGACGCGGCGATCGCCGGCGACCGCGACGAGGTCGGCGGGCGCGGCCATCGGGAGCGCCTCGACGGGCGCCGTGGGCGCGCTCTCGCCGGCCTCGTTCTCGGAGGTGGCGGTGTAGCGGTAGCGCAGGCCGTTGCGCGCCGTTCCGTCGGTGTACGAAGTGCCCACAACGGCGCCGAGGTCGACCACCGCGCCGGTGCCCACGGCGGTGCGGCGCAGGCGCGTGCGCTGCGCGCGGGGGCCACCCCTCCACGCGATCTCGACGCGCGCGTCGAAGCCCTGCGCGGTGAGCGCGAGCGCCGGGCCCGGCGGCGCGTCGGGCGTGACGCTCACCGCGTTGGAGTCAGGGCCCTCACCGCGGCCATCGAGGGCCGAGAGCACGTAAAAATAGGTGCTTCCGTTGGTGACGGTCACGTCGAGGAAGGCCGTGCCCACGGTTTCGCCGACGCGCGCGTAGGGGCCTCCCACCACGGTGCCGCGCTTCACGGCGTAGCGCAGCGCGCCCTCGACGGCGGCCCATCGCAGGAGCACCCGCCCGTCCCCCCCGACGCCTTCGAGCGCGGTCGGCGCAGCGAGGCGAGCCACGGCGTCGACCGAGGTCGCTCCGTCGTCGCCCACGTCGGTGGTCACATCGGGCGCAGTGAGCACATCGGGCGCAGTGAGCACATCGGGTGCAGTGAGCACATCGGGCGCAGTGAGCACATCGGGCGCAGTGAGCACATCGGGCGCAGTGAGCACATCAGGCGCAGTGAGCACATCGGCGACGGCGATCACATCGGCGTCGGTCGTGGCGTCGCGACCGAGGTCGTCGCGCTCGGGCCCCACGACGCCCTCACCGACGCACGCAGAGGCGATGCTGAACGAGAGCGCAGCGAAAGACAGCAGTGGGCGTTTCACGGGGCGACTCTAGCCCGAGCAATCGCCGCGGCGAGGCGCGATCTGCTCCGGAGCTCGGCCACTTCATCGCCGAAAATCCTCGCGGGGCGCGCTGCGAAACCTCGGCAGCGCGAACACCACCTCGCCGCCGTCGGGGATCTTCCAGCGAGCTCCCCAACGGCAGCTCCAGGAGATCTCGATGCAGCACCGCCAACCGCGTGAGACGCACAATGGGTGTTCCGGCAACGGGAGCGGATGCGTGCCAGGGAGGGGAGGGGCACGTCGAAGGTGGCGGACCCGGGCCGACCTTCAGCGTCGAGCGGCGACGCGTCCGAGCGACCAGGATCTTCAGTGTCGAGGGGCGCAGACCCGCCGTCCGCGACGATGATCGACCGCTGCTCGAGGGCACAGTGGGCCGTCGCTCCGATGAGCGCGAGGGCGGGCCCGGGATGGGGGGCGATGGCGCGCGGGCCGCACGAGGATAGAAGCTTCTGCCATGCGCTCTGAGCCCGGGGTCCCTGTGGCGTGGAGGCGCGACCCGCCGCGCCAGCGGGTGCGGTCAAGATTCTCCTTGACCCCTGTCGTTCATTGCCCTTTTGCTCTCGCGGCGGGGCGCGCTGACGCGTCCGCGAAGTTCATCGCGGTCCACGCGCCGCGACCGTCGCATTCGCCGGCGTCCCAGCGAGAGAGATCGACCATGGCCCTCCCCACCCCCGGCGGCTCTGCCCTTCCCGAAGTGAACGCGTGGCTCTCCGTTGGCGACGAGAGCCCGGGCACCCTCGTCTACGCCCACCTCGATGAGGCCCTCGACCGACCCTACCTGCTCGACGTGGTGGTCGCCGCACCTTCGCCCGCCCAGGGCCCCGATCGTTTCCTCGGCGCGGCTTGCACGGCGGTGATCCAGCGGGCCCACCTGCAGCGGAGGGTTCACGGGATCGTTCACCGCGTGGAAGACCTCGGGAGCACTGGCACCCACCGGTACCTCCGGCTCGTCGCCGGGCCTCGCCTCTGGCTCCTCGGCCAGCGCGTCGACTCGCGAATCTTTCAAGAGCAGCCCGTCTCCGCGATCGTCCGCGCGGTGCTCCGCGCGGCGGAGGTGTACCAGGGCGACGGGGCACTGGTGATTCCTCCGGCCCTCGACGCGCTGCCCCCGCGAGAGTACTGCGTCCAGTACCGCGAGAGCGACCTCGATTTCGTGCTCCGTCTCCTGCAGGAGGAAGGCATCTCGTTCGCCTTCACGCACGACGGCGACGACGGGGAGTCGCTGGTGCTCGGCGGCGATCCCCCCCGCTGGCCCGCGGCCCCCACGCTCGACGGCGGACCGACCCCGGTGCTCGGCACCGCCCTCGCGATCCAGTCCACCGAGTCGCTCCGTTGGCTCGACGCGCGTTCGACGACGGTGAGCAGCAGCGAGGCCTTGCGAGAGTACGACTTCACCCGCCCGAGTGCGGCCCTCCACCTCTCGCCGATCGCCCCAAGCGCGCCGGGTCGGCGGAGCGTGTACGACTACCCCGCGCGCTTTCACCTCCACCCCTACGCCGACAGCACGAACACGTACAAGTCTCACGACGGGGTGAGGCAGGCGCGCATCCGGCACGAGATGCGGCAGTGCGCGAGCCGCGTCGCCGAGGGCGAGAGCAACGTCACGGGCCTCGTCCCGGGGCGGGTGCTGACGGTCGCGGGGCACCTCGCGCCCGAGGTCGATGGGCCCTGGCAGATCACGGGGGTGCAGCACACCTTCCACGGCTGGTCGGAGCTGCCGGAGGATGTCCGCTCGAGCGAGCACATCCAGGCCGCCCTCGGTCGCGTCGGCGTGATCCGTGACGGCGGGGGCCGCGCCCAGGACGAGCGGTACCGCAACCGACTGCAGGCGATCCCTGCGGCGATGCCTTGGCGGCCGCAGCGCTCGGTCGCCCGACCGCTGGTTCACGGCATCCAGACGGCCACCGTGGTGGGCCCGGCGGGCGAGGACATCCACGTGGATTTCCACGCCCGCATCAAGGTGCAGTTTCACTGGGATCGCGAAGGCCAGCGCAACGAGCAGAGCTCGTGCTGGATCCGCACGATGCAGGCGTGGGCCGGCGCCCAGTGGGGCGCCCAGTTCGTGCCGCGGATCGGCATGGAGGTGGTGGTGCAGTTTCTCGAGGGCGACCCCGATCGACCGCTCGTCACCGGCTGCGTCTACAACGGCGAGAACCACACGCCCTACGGGCTCCCGGGGGAGAAGACCCGCAGCGCGATCCGCACGCAGAGCACCCCCGGCGGCGGCGGGTACAACGAGCTCCGCTTCGAAGACCAGGCGGGCCAGGAGGAGGTGTACGTCCGCGCGCAGAAAGACCTCAACGAGTGGGTGCTGCACGACCACGGTGCGACCGTCGACCACGACCAGACGCTCACCGTCGGGCGCAACCGGATCAAGACCATCGGCGGCAACGAGCGCAACGTGGTGAAGCTCAACCGCAGCACCGCCGTCCAGCGCAACGAGCGCCTGGAGGTCGACGAGAACATGGACGTCGCGGTCCACGGGCCCCGGGGTTATGACGTTCAGGTCGACGAGACCCTCTACCTCCGCGCCGAGGGGCGGATCATCCTGGAGTGCGGTGACAGCTCGATTCACCTCACGCCCGACGAGATCACCGTGCGCTCGAAGAAGGTGCGGATCGAAGGGGAGAACGAGACGATCGTCCGCGGCGGCGTGGTGAAGATCAACTAGGCGGTGACGCGATGCCCGAGGCCGGAAGACTCCGCGACAACGCCCACTGCCCCGCCGACAGCCACGGCTGCCCCGCGTGCGCCCACGCCGTGACGGGGCCGGCGGTCACCGGGTCGGACGATGTGCAGATCAACGCCCTCCCCGCCCTCCGCGTCGGCGATCACGGCACGCACGCCGCGTGCTGCGGGCCGAACGAATGGCAGGCCGTCGGCGGCGCGCCGGGGGTGTTCATCAACCGCAAGCGGGCGCATCGGAAGGGCGACGCCACGGCTCACTGCGGCGGTGACGGCACCCTCATCGTGGGCTCGAACAACGTGATCATCGGCGACCTCGCGGGCCCCGCGGCCACCGCGGTCGCTCATGACCGGAGCATGGAGGTGAGCTTCGAAGACGCCTTCCGGCGCTCGATCGGTGAGGTCACCGTGCGGGCGGTGTGCCCGCATCATCGCTACGAGCCGGTGACCTTCCACGGCAGCACGACCCTCCATGGGCTCTGCGAAGATGCCGCGGTGCTGGTGCTCAAGCGCCTCGAACTCTTTGACGACGACGACGACCCGGCAGACGACGAGGCCCGCCACTGAGCGACCTGTCGGCCGCGCGAACACGACCATCGGTGACGAGGGCGCGCGGTCACACCGCGAGGGTGTCGATGCAGACCCGGCGCGCGGCCTCGCGGAGGGCCTCGGCGTCGGCCGCTGCGCCCGCGGCGTCGGCCGCGGCGGCTCGGGCTTCGACGTCTTTCAGGAAGGCTTCGGTGACGAAGGAGGGGATGTGGCGCGGCGGCTTCTCTCCGGGGAAGGGAGCCGCGGGGAGGCCAGCCCGGTCGATGACCCGCGCGGGGTCGTCGGCGGGGTCGTCGGGGGCGAGGCCCTGGGCCCACGCGTCGTAGGCGTGGACGTACTTCGTCGAGACCACGAGGTAGGGAATCTCCTCGCGGTTGGACGCTCCCTCCATCCGTTGGATGAAGCGCTGGTAGAGCTTGCTCGCGCGGGCGTGGCGCAGCACCGTGCAGCCGGTCGACCAGTTTTTCACCAGCGCTTCGCCGTCGTAGTCGGCGCTCCAGTGCACGTGGATGGTGTCGTTGTCCTCCTCGTTGCAGAAGCGGAAGCGCCGCTGGTGGTTGTTCTCATGCGCGGAGACGAGGGCGCTTTCGAGGTTGGCGAAGACTGCGGTCTTCCTGGTCTTCTCCCGAGCGAGGACGATCTTCCCCTTCGCCGATGAGTAGAGCCCGAGGGCGCCTTCGACGCCTTTGTGCGCGCGGGGATAGGCCCGATAGAGGTGCCCCTCGAGCTGGTAGGGCGTGCCGCTCGTGCCGGACTCGTCGTCGCCGGGATCGACCGTGCAGTGATAGAGCTCCGCGCGTTGCTGCGAGGCCGCCGTGGTGTCCGTCCAGACGACGTAGAGGAGATCGTTGAAGGTGACCTTCGGCTGCCCCTTCGCGTCATACCGAGCCGCGCCGCGCTCCGCGTCGCGCACCGGCGCCGCCGCGGGTTCGTTGGAGCCCGCGCCGCCCGCGCCGCCCGCGCCACCCGCGCG
>CAIOSS010001410.1 GCA_903860995.1 uncultured delta proteobacterium
GGCCTCGGCCACCGCGGGGTCGTCGTCGGCGGTCCAGCAGCGCTCGGCCCAGGCCGTCGCGCGGGGCGCCTCGGGGCCGTCGCCCACCGCCGGGGCCCAGCGCAGCACCAGGGCGCCCACCACCGCCGCGCGCCGCTCGGCCAGCAGCACCACGCCCCAGCGGTCGTCGCCCAGGGCCGCCGCCAGCGAGGCGCCCACCGGCACGCCCGCTTCGCGCAGCGCGTCGTGCGCGCGGGTCACGTCGCGCGGTGAGCCCAGAGCCCGCCGAACCACCACCGCCGCCGTGCGTCCCGTGACCATCGCGCGTCGGGCCTTACGGGGCGGTGGCTCAGTTGAGGCTGTGCGGCAGCGCCAGCGAGAAGGGGGCGATGCGGGCGTCGAAGCGGTCGCCCGCGTCGTTGACCATCTGGTAGGTGCCCTCCATCGTGCCGCGCGGGGTGCGCAGCGAGCACCCGGAGGTGTACTCGAAGGACTGCCCCGGCCGCAGCGTCGGCTGCTCGCCCACCACGCCGTCGCCGCGCACCTCCTGGACGTTGCCATCGGCGTCGGTGATCACCCAGTGGCGCGCCTTCAGTTGTGCCGTCTCCGCCCCCTCGTTGTGGATCGTCACCGTGTACGCGAACACGTACTGCTGGCGGCGCGGCTGCGACCGCTCGGGCAGATACTGGCTCTTCACCTGCACCCGGATTCCTCGCGTGACTGCGTTCGACACGGTGGCACGATACACCAGCCCGACGGGGCCACAGGTTGCGAACAACGGTGGCCCGCGATAGTTGTCCGGTGGTCCTTCGATGGACAGGTGAGGTCATGGCGATCCGAACGATTCTCCGCTACCCCGACAAGCGATTGCGCGCGAAGGCTCAGCCCGTGGCCGTGGTCACGGATGAGGTCCGCGCGCTGTGTGAAGACATGGCCGAGACGATGTACGCCGCCCCCGGCGTCGGCCTCGCGGCGCCGCAAATCGGCGTGTCCCTCAAGCTCTTCGTCATCGACGTGGCCTCCGGCACCGAAGACCCGAGCCAGCTGCACTATTTCATCAACCCCGAGATCACCCACCGCGAGGGCGAGACCGTCTGGGAGGAGGGCTGCCTGTCCTTCCCGGGCATCCACGAGGAGATCGAGCGCGCCGAGAAGGTCACCGTCCGGGCCACCGGCCTCGACGGCAAGGTCTTCGAGCTCCACGCCGAGGGGCTGCTCGCCATCGCCGTGCAGCACGAGTACGACCACCTCGACGGCACCCTCATGGTCGACCGGGTCTCGCTGCTCAAGCGCCGCATGATCGACCGCGACATGAAGAAGCGCGCCCTCCAAGACGCCCGCCCCTGAGCGTCGCTTCTCTCGGTAGACTCCTCGAACCTCATGCCCCCCCGCGTCGTCTTCTTCGGGACCCCTGCCTTCGCCGTCCCGCCCCTCGCTGCGCTGACGAGGCTCGCCGACGTGGTGGCCGTGGTCTGCCAGCCCGACAAGCCCGTCGGCCGCGGCAACGTCGTCACCGCGCCGCCGGTGAAGCAGTTCGCCGTCGAGCGCGGCATCGAGTGCCGGCAGCCCGTGAAGCTCCGCGACGGGGTCGTCGCCCAGTGGCTGCGCGAGCTGCACCTCGACGTGGCCGTGGTGGTCGCCTACGGGCGCATCCTGCCGCCCGACGTGCTCGCGGCGCCGCGCCTCGGGTGCCTCAACGTGCACGCCTCGGTGCTGCCGCGGCACCGCGGGGCGGCGCCCATCCAGTGGGCCATCCTCTCGGGCGACGCGGAGACGGGCGTCACCCTGATGAAGATGGACGAGGGGCTCGACACGGGCCCGATGCTCTCCATCCGGCGCACGCCCATCGACCCCGACGAGGCCGCGCCGTCGCTCTCCGAGCGGCTCTGCGCGCTGGGCGTCTCGCTGCTGGAAGAGGAGCTCGGCCACTACCTCGCGGGGCTGCTCACGCCGGTGCCGCAGGACCACGCGCGCCACACCCTCGCGCCGCTGCTCACCCGGGAGATGGCGGTCATCGACTGGCGGCGCCCCGCGCGCGCGCTGCACGACCAGGTGCGCGGGCTCACCCCGTGGCCGGGCACGTCGACCACCCTCGGGGCGCGGCGGCTGATGGTGCACGCGACGCGGCTCGACGACCCGCCGACGGTGCTCGCGGGCGCGCCGGGCGAGGTGGTCGTGGTGGCGAGAGACAGGGTCTGGGTGGCGACGGGGGAGGGCCTGCTGGGCCTCACCGAGCTGCAGCTGGAGAACAAGAAGCGGCTGTCGGCGAGGGAGTTCCTCGCGGGTCATCCGCTGAGGTCGGGAACGATACTGGGGCAGACGTGAAGATCTATACGAAGACCGGAGACGACGGAGACACGGGGCTGTTCGGCGGCGCGCGGGTCTCGAAGGCGAGCGCGCGGGTCGAGGCCTACGGCACCGTCGACGAGCTCAACGCGGTGCTCGGCGTGGCGCGCGCGGCGGGCGCATGGCACGAGCTCGACGAGCTGCTGGGATCCATCCAGAGCGACCTCTTCACGCTCGGGGCCGAGCTCGCGACGGTGCCCGGCAAGGAGGCCTCCCTGGGCATCCCCCTGCTCGACGACCGCGACGTAGCGCGCCTCGAGGTCGCCATCGACCAGAGCGAGGCGACGCTCCCCCCGCTGAAGAACTTCGTGCTCCCGGCGGGTACACCCACGGCGGCGGCGCTGCACCTCGCGCGCACCGTGTGCCGGCGGGCCGAGCGCGCCCTGGTGGGCCTCCCGCAGGCCGACGGCGCCCGCAGCGAGCTCAAGGTGTACCTCAACCGCCTGAGCGACCTGCTGTTCTCGCTGGCGCGGCAGGTCAACCAGCGGGCGGGCGTCGAAGACGTCCCCTGGTCGCGGCGGGCGTAGCGCCCCCCGTAGACAATCGCCCCCCGACCGTGGCACTGAACACATGTCCAGATGCCTGTCGATGACCAGCAGCGCGCGTGGCTCGCCCGGGTGCAGGAGCACAAGGCCCTCGCGCGGCAGCTGCGCGAAGGTCGCCTGCTGGGCGAGGCCCGGGTGCGCTACGACGCGCTCACCGCAACGCTGCTGCTCGACCTCGCGGCGACGCGCCCCGGGGTGGTGCGGGCGTCACCTTTGGCGTCACCTTTGGCGTCACCTTTGGCGTCACCTTTGGCGTCACCCGTGGCGATCGAGGAAGTCGTACGTGTCGCGCCAGCAGCGCTGGGCCTCCGCGCGCCAGACGAAGGCGTGGAAGGCGTGGATGCCGCCGGGGTAGTAGCGAGCCTCCGCGGTCGCGCCGAGGGCGCCGAGGGCGCTGGCCATCCGGCGGGTGTCGCGCAGCAGCGGGTCGGCGGTGCCTACCGGGAGAAAGAAGGGCGGTAGCGGGCGGGCCGGGCGCTCGCCCCGCTCGAACACGCACAGCGGGTCGGCCAGGTCGAGCGACGCGGCCGTGGTGCCCGCGAGATAGGAGTCGGTGACCTCCTCCAGGCGGTCGGCGATCCACCAGGGCATCGCGTGCTCGCGGCGGTAGCGCTGCGTGTCGGACACCTGGAAGATGCCGCACGACGCGACCACGGCGCGGGGCACCACGCCCGCCGCGAAGACC
>CAIOSS010001411.1 GCA_903860995.1 uncultured delta proteobacterium
CCTCGCGGTGGTCGCCGAAGGGGTCGAGACGGAGGCCCAACGCGACCTGCTCGCGGCGATGAACTGCGACTACGCCCAGGGGTACCTCCTGGGTCGACCGATGTCTGTGGACGACCTCGATGCGCTGGTCCGACGCGCCGCCGCCGCGGCCGTCCACGGCTGAGCCGGGCGGCGTCCGGACGGCTCTCCCGCAGCCGATTCGTGACACCCGTCCCGGCCCATGAAGCGTCCTGTCGCCCTCTGCCTCTCCGCCCGCGCTTCGCGCCCCGCGCTGCCCACCCTGCGCTGGTAGCCCCGCTCGGGCCCGACGCTCGACCCGCTGCTCAACGTGCACCGCGCGTGGGCCCCGTCCCCCTCCCCCCCGACGGCCGCACCGTGGCCTTCCTCTCCGACACCGCCGAGGGGTGGCACACGCCCGCGGAGGGAGAGCGGGGCATCGTGCTGCGCTGGCCGGGCGGGGGGAAGGCGATCCAACGCCCCGGAGCCCTTCTCGCACGAATCCGCTGCAGTTACCGAAGTTACCTTTTGAACGAAGTTCCCTTGGTTCGCACCGTCGAGAGCACCCGCTCACCGTGCTGGAGGAGCCTCGCTTGCGAACGGTCGCCGGTCGATTCCGTCACACGCCGCCCCTGGGACCGGGCACAAAGGGTCATCGCCCGCCGCGCACCCGATGCCGCCGTCGCCCTCGCACCGCCTGTTGCTCCGCCTCGCCAGCCCGTGGGCACTCGCGCTCGCCGTCGTGACGGGCGGCATGACCGCCTCGGCCCACGGCCTCGAAGCCAACCGGATGCAACTGGTCGTGCACGAGTCGCTCGCGGAGGTCGTGTCGACTCCGCCGGTCGAGTCCGTGCCCGCCGCGGACACCAACCACGACGGCCTGCTCACCGTCGCCGAGGTGCAGCCCCGCCGCGACGAGATCATTCGCGCGCTCGTCGCCGCGGTGGTGATCACCGACGCCGACGGCCGCCTCGGGCTCGTCGACCGCGCGGACGTCTCGGTACCGACCGGCGACGACGAGGCCCGCGGCAGCGACTTCCTCCGGCTCACGGTGGTGCTCCGTTGGCCGTCACCCCCGGGCGCGCTCCGGGTGCGTTGCGGCTTCGTGACCCAGCACCCGGTCACCCTGTTCGCGACCCGCGCAGACTCGCTCTCTCATCCGGGCATCCTCACGCTGCTCGGCGATGGGGAGTACGCCGTGCTCGCGTCCCGCGACGCCGAGGCCACGGTGCTACGCGCCCCCGTCCCGACCGTCGCCCGGCCGACCGCGCCACCCAGCGCCGCGCCGCCGCGCCGCCGGTCGCCCCTGCTCGTCGCGCTGGCAGCCCTCTCCCTCGCGTCGCTCCTCGGCATGTTTGCGCGACGCGCACGGCGAACCCGTTGAACTCCCACTCCCACCATCGTCGACGTCTGATTGGAGATTCACCGTGAAATGTAGCCCCGTGTCCCTCGGAGTCGGCCTCACCCTGGTGGCCACCTCGCTCGTCGCCTGCGGCGACAGCACCGTCGCGCCGAGCACCGACGCCGCCATCGCCTCCGACCTCGCGGTCGACACGCCGTCGTCGGTCGATGTCCAGGTCGGCGCGGATGTCCCCGCCGTGACGGACGTCCCGGCCGCGACGGATGTGCCGGCCGCGACGGACCGACCGGCGCTGGCCTGCGGCGACGTCGGCACGGCCACGCTCGTCGCTCCGCCGACCGTGCAGACGGCGACCAGCAACTTCAACGTCACCACCAACGGCTGCACGCGCACGGCGCTGGCGCTGCAGTGCGCCCTCGGCGTCGCGCACCAGTACGAGGTGGTGGTCGATGGCACCGTGCGGCGCATCCGCGCCAACGGCATCCCCAACCACGACGTCGGACCGTTTCCCGGCATGGGCAACCCGAACACCATCTCGCCGCAGGTCTACAACTACGCGGTTCCGGTCACGCCCGCGGGGGCCGGGGCCATGTC
>CAIOSS010001412.1 GCA_903860995.1 uncultured delta proteobacterium
CGGCGGCGCGGCCACCGCCGTCGCGGAGGCCACCCCCCCGGCGCCGATGCTCATCTACACGGCCGCGGTCGACCTGTCGGTGCGCCGCGCGGAGATCACCGCCACGCTCGACCGGGTGGTCGACCTCGCGTACGCGATGGGGGGTTACCTGGTGCAGCGCACCGACGCGCAGGTGCAGGTGCGGGTGCCGTCGTCGCGCTTCCGCGAGGGCGTGCGGCGGGTGGAGGAGCTCGCGGACGTGCTCCACCGCACCATCAACGCGCAGGACGTCTCGGAGGAGTTCAACGACCTGGAGGTGCGGCTCACCAACCTGCGGGCGGTGCGGCGGCGGCTGGAGGAGTTCCTGGCGCGGGCGGCGAACATCACCGAGGCGCTGCGGGTCGAGCAGGAGCTCGAGCGCGTGACGCGGGAGATGGACCGCATCGAGGGGCGCATGCGCTTCCTGCGAGCGCGGGCGACCTTCTCGCTGGTGACGGTGACCGCGGTGCCGCGCGCCGAGGCCGTGGTGGCGCCCGACCCGCTGCCCGGCGCGGCGGTGCGTCGCCCGCTCGACCTGCCCGTGGAGTGGCTCGACCGGCTCGGCCTCGGGCGCCTGCTCCAGATCCGCTGAGGGAAGTCTTCCCGTCGACGACCGAAACCCACTGGTGACCCCGATGACCCTGATCCGCCGCCTCCCGCTGCTCCTCGCGCTCTCCCTGCTCGCGCCGGCCTGCGCGAGCTTCCACGTGAACACCCCCAACGGCTTCGCCGAGCTCGACGACGACGAGCGCTACGACTACCGCGCCACCAACGCCGACGGCGTGGTCATCGCGGTGCGCGTGGTGCGCAACGAGCCCCGGGCCAGCCTGGAGTTCTGGGGGCGCGTGGTCGACGAGCGCCTGCGCCGCCAGGGGTACGTGCCCGAGGGCAACCCCGAGCCGGTGCGCAGCGCCAACGGGCTCGCGGGGGTGATGTTCCGTTATGGGGCCACCGTGGGCGGGCGCGAGCACCGCTACCAGGTGGCCGTGTTCGTCCAGAACAAGAAGGTCTTCGTGCTGGAGGCGGGCGGCGACCGCGAGGTCTTCGACCCGGCGGCGCCGTCGGTGGCACGGGCGATGCGGTCGTTCCGGACGTAGGCCCGCGGCGCCGGAGTAGCGGAGTTCGGGAGGGCTTGGTAGCCGTCTGTCGTCGATCAGAGCGCGTGTTGTAACGGGTGAAGCCGACAGCCCCCATCGTGGGCGCTTCTGGGTTTGCGACCAGACGAGAGTTCCATGACCAAAGAGAAGACCGAAGGTCTGTCTGAACTGCTTGAGCGCGGGCAGAAGGCCGCGCAACGCCTTGCACCGGCGACCGACAAGCTGACCGAGACGATCGCGCAGATCGAACGTGCGCTGACCGAGCAACGCTTCGGCTCCAGCGCGAGCATCGAACTGTCGTCCGACACGGAGTACGACGACGACACTGGATACCCGATCTATATGGAGTTCGCAGCGCTCGCTTTTCGCAAGGAAGGCAAGACCTGGCGGCTGATGATCGATTCGGGTATCGCTGGTGAGCCGGATACGTGGACGTCCAGTCCGCTCATCAACGCGAGCCGTGAACTGCGCATGCTCGCGGTCGATCGGCTCCCCGGTCTTGTCGCCGCCCTCGTCGACGATGCCGAGAAGAGGATCACTGAGGTCGAGGCGAAGCAGGCCACCGCCGACGCGCTGCTCGCGACCCTCAAGCGTCGCGCCGGGGGCACGCCGTGAGCCGCGCCCTCGATCTGCTCAAGCTGGCCGACGAACTCCTCGCGCCGAGCCCTGGGCGGCCACCGCAGGTGAAGCTCGTGAGTGCCATCGAGCACGCGTACTACGCGCTGTTCGTCTTTCTCATCGACGAAGCGGTCACCGCGACCTTCGGCAGAGAGCGAACGCCCGCGGCGATGCAGCTGCGTCGCGCATCGTCACGCTGGTACACGCACGGTCAGATGAAGGATGCCGCGAACTGGTTCCGGCGCGCCGGGAAGATCCCGCCCAGGATCGCCGCGTTGCTCGGCTACCCTCCCGGAGCGTCGCGGGGGATCGTGCCAATCGAGCTCGAGCGCGTGGCGACAGCCTTCGCCAACCTCCAGGAGGCGCGACACAACGCGACCTACGATACCAGCGCACGCTTCACCCGATCCCAGGCGCAGGGGTACGTCAGGATCGCCCGCGCTGCGCTCGCTGATTGGGAAGTCGTGGCGATGACCGCGCCCGCCCGACTGTTCCTGCTTCTCATGCTCACCGGCGATGCTCCGGTCGTGAGTCGCTGACCCCGCTGGCGGGCTCGGCAGGGCCGTCGCAGCGGTGGTAGGGTCAAGCCATGTCCGCCGCTCGTGACCTCGATGCCATCTTCCGCGACCAGCTCGACGCCATCGTGCGCGCCGTCTGCGCCGCGCACGCCGACCCGGCCAGGGGGCCCGTCGTCACCGAGCTCCGCTACACGCTCGACCGCGACTGGTCCGGTGAAGACGCCATCCATTTCACCGGCATCCTGCGCGACCCCGTCGAGCGAGAATTCTACGAGCTCGCAGAGATCAACCCGATCCGCGAGCAGGTGTATGACCTCGTGCGCGAATCGGGCACCGAGCGCCTCCCATACCTCTCGTTCCAGCTGGAGTCCGAGCGCCGCGCGCTCGATGCCACCTCGGACGACGACGACGCATAGACCTCCCCTCCGCTCCCGCGTCGCCCCTTCACCCTCCCGCCCTCCGCGTACTACCCTCCAGCCCCGCTCATGCCGCTGGTCGCCGCGTACAACCTCTTCAACGCGATCCCCGCGGTCATCCCCCAGCCCGGCGCCGCCCGCTCCGCGCCTTCGCTCCGCGCCTACGACTTCTACTGCCCGCTCCCCGACTGCCACTGCCGCAACGTGCTGCTCGTCGTGCGCCTCGACCGCGCCCCCGAGCTCCAGATCGCCGCCATCTTCCACGCCTTTGAGCGC
>CAIOSS010001413.1 GCA_903860995.1 uncultured delta proteobacterium
CCGTGGTCGCCGCCCATCGCGCGCACCTCCGAGGAGATGCGGTCGGCGGCGCCGTGCGCGGCCGAGAGCAGCGGTCGGGTCATCTGCGCTCGAACGTCGAGCTCCGCGGAGTCCCTGTCGTTGGGGTCTTTGGGAGACATGGCGTGCGCTCCAGTGGGGCTATGATTCACGAACTGGCCCGCAAACGCCAAGGCCTCGACCCGACCAAATTTCAACGCTCCCGCCGCCCGACCGACGTGACACGCCCGCCCTCCGATGCTCTTCGACGCCGCGCTGCGCCCGCGGGCCTCGCGCTCGTCCGCGCGCTGGGCCTCGGCCCCGCGGCCGCGGCGGGGCACCCGCTCGGCATGTCGTCGGTCAACCGCTACGCGGGCGTGCGGCTCCACGTCGACGCGGTCGAGCTCGACTACCTGCTCGATTTCGCCGAGCTGCCGGCGTGGCGCGAGATCGAGACCCTCGACGCCGACCACGACGAGCGCGTGACCCCTGCGGAGCGCGACCGCTACCTCGCGCAGGTCGTCGCGCAGGTGCGGGCCGCGGCCGCGGTGACCGTCGACGGCGCCGCGACCACGCTCGCCCTCGCGGGGCAGAGCCTCGACGCGCCGCCCGGGCAGAACGGCCTGAGCACCCTGCGCGTCGCGCTGGAGTTCCGGGCCCCGCTCCCGGTCGCGCGCGGCCGGGCGATTACCATGGTGCGTATTCGCGACACCCTCTTCGCCGGGCGCGACGGCTGGCGCGAGCTCGGCGCCCTGCCCTCCGACACCGCGACCCTCCGCTCATCCTCCCTTCCGGCGGCGGCGGTGCGCGCCGGTCCCGCCCTCGCCTACCCCGCCGACCCGGGCGGCCGATCGGCCGGTCGCCCGCCTCCTTTGCGGCAGGACGACGCGACCTTCGTCTTCGAGCGACACCCCTCGACAGGCGCGGCACCGGGCCCCGACGCGACGGGGCGCGCCCCCGCGAGCGAGGGCGACCCGAGCGGGCGGCGGCTCGCTGCGCTGCTGCGCTCGGTCGACCGCTCCTGGGGCTTCGCGCTCTTCGCGCTCGCGCTGGCCTTCGGGCTCGGCGCCGGGCACGCCCTCTCGCCCGGCCACGGGAAGACCCTCGTCGCGGCGTGGATGGTCGGCGACCGCGGCCGCCCCCGAGACGCCGTGGCCCTGGGCTTCACCATGGCCGCGACGCACACCCTTTCGGTCTTCGTGCTGGGGCTCTTCGCGCTGCCCCTGGAGGCCGCCATCGGCAGCGACAAGCTCCTGCGCACCCTCGAGCTCGTCGCCGGTACGCTCGTGGTGGGCCTCGCGCTCGCGCAACTCCCGGCCCGCTGGCGTCGCTGGCGCGCGGGCCCGTCGGTCGCGGAGGTCGCCGGCCCCGCGCCGTCGGCGCCGCCCACGACCCGCTCGATCGTCGCGATGGGGGTGAGCGGCGGGATCGTCCCCTGCCCGGGCGCCCTGGTGGTGCTGCTGACCGCGGTGGCGCTCCACCGGGTGAGCTTCGGGCTCGCGCTGCTCGTCGCGTTCTCGCTCGGGCTCGCCTCGGTGCTCACGGTCATCGGGCTCGGGGTCGCGTACGCGCACCGCCGGGTCGCCCGCGACCTGCGCGCGCCCCGCCTGCTGCTCGCGGCGCCGCTGGTCTCCTCGGCGCTGGTGCTCTCGCTGGGGGCGCTGCTCGTCGCCCGTGCGCTCGCGCGCTGACGTCTGCTATGGGGCCGGGCCATGACCCTGCACCGCACGCTGGAGCCCGAGGCGATGGACACCGTCGAGGAGACCGAGGCCTACGACGCGATGGACCACCGCGCGGTCAACCGGGCCTTCGTCGACGACCTGCTCCGGGTCGCGCCGTCGCCCGGTCGGGTGCTCGACCTCGGCGCGGGCACCGCCCTCATCCCGATCGCCCTCGCCGCCGCGGCGCCGCACGCACGGGTGACCGCGCTCGACCTCGCCGCCACGATGCTCCGCCGCGGCGCCGAGAACGTCGCGGAGGCGGGGCTCACGGAGCGCGTCGCCCTGGTCGTCGCGAGCGCCACCGCCCTGCCCTACCGCCGAGGGGACTTCGACGTCGTGGTGTCCAACAGCCTCGCGCACCACGTGCCCGAACCCGGAAGCCTGCTCGCCGAGATCGCCCGGGTGGCGGGCGACGGGGCGGTGTTCGTTCGGGACCTCGCGCGCCCGGTCTCGATCGAGGCCGTCGACGCCCTGGTGGAGCGACACGCCGCGGGGGAGTCCGCGGGCGCCCGGGAGCTCTTCCGCGCCTCCCTCCACGCGGCGCTCACCGTGGCCGAGGTCCGGGCGCTGGCCGACGCCCACGGCCTCGCCGACGCCGCCTTGGGGATGACCAGCGACAGGCACTGGACGCTCTCTCGACAGCCCCGCGCGAAAGGCTGAGCCGCACTGGGGCGGGGCGGCGCTTGCACGGGTGCGCGCAAACCGCCATCGTCGGCCCAGATCGGAGTCAAGGCACGCGATGAACCCGTTGAGAGTCCTCCCCGCACTCTGCCTGGTCGCGCTCTTCGGCGGCTGTGCGGTGCAAGACCCCGCCAGCGGCTACGGCGACGAGGAGGAGGACGCGGCCGCCGAGGTCGACTCCACCGTTCCCACCTTCGACCTGCCGGTCACCGAACCCGACGCGGGCCCGGCCGCGCCCGACGTCGGCAGGCCCGATCCCGACACGGGGACCTTTCCCGTCGCGCCCGACGTGGGCACCTCCGCCCTCGACACGGGCCCGGCCACCCGCCCCGACGTAGGCTTCGCGCGCGACCTCGGCGTGGTCACGCCCGACCGGGGGGTCTCGACCAGCGCGTGCGCCTCGCAGACCACCTGCGCCTCGTGCACCGCCCAGCTGACCTGCGGCTGGTGCGCGCTCACCGCCCGCTGCCTCGACGGCACGTCGACGGGCCCGACCGGCGGCGCCACCTGCGCGCAGGGCTGGGCCTGGACGGCCAGCGCCTGCACGACGGTCGACCCCTGCAACGCGGCGACCTCGTGCGGCGCGTGCGCGGCGCAGGCGGGCTGCGGCTGGTGCGGCGCCACGAACCGATGCGTGACGGCCAACACCGCCCGCACCGGCCCCGCCGCGGGAAGCTGCTCCGCCGCCTGGGCCGGGACGGTCGTGGCCTGCACCGCGCCGCCCACGGACCCGTGCTCGGTGCACTCCGACTGCGGCTCGTGCTCCCTGGCCTCCGCGTGTGGGTGGTGCCGCACGGGCACCGGCCGGTGCATGACGGGCACCTCCACCGGGCCCAACGCCATCTACGGCACCTGCACCAGCTGGGCGTACACGCGGAACCAGTGCGGCAACCCGGCCGATCCGTGCTCGAGCTCCACGGGCTGCGGGAGCTGCACCGACCGCGGGTCGTGCGGCTGGTGCGAGGACTCCAGCACCTGCCACACGGGCTCCTCCAGCGGCCCCACCGGCCGCGCCTGCCGCAGCAGCAACTGGACCTGGGACAACTTCCTGGGCATCTGCTCACCCTTCTGAGCCCGTAGATCGACCGCCCGGCTCGCCCGTCTCCAGCGGCAACCAACACCCGCTGGAGGCCATTGCCATGTCCCGATCGTCGTCCGCGCTCCTCGTCCTCTCCCTCGTCGCGCCGGCCTGCTCCACCGCCGGAGCCACCCGCACCACCACCACCGTCGTCACGCGCACCGCCACCGTCGCAGACACCACCCGCGTCGCCGGGACGGTGATCGCGGGCGAGTGGTTCCAGGGCGCCCCGGTGCGCTCGCGGGTGCTCGTCGGCGCCGACGGCGAGACCTACCTGGGCCTCTGGATCGACGCGCCCGCCGTCGAGGCCAACGGCCACCGGCTCCCGCTCGACGTCGCCCTCGTGGTCGACACCTCCGGCTCCATGAGCGGCGCCAAGATCGAGTCCGCCCGCATGGCCGCGGCGAGCTTCATCGACCACCTCGCCCAGGGGGACATCGTCTCGCTCTACGCCTTCTCCGGCGACGTGCGCGAGCTGTCGCCGCCGGTGATCGTCGACGACGCCACCCGCGCCGTCCTCCTCGACCGCGTGCGCCACCTCTACGCGGCCGGCGGTACCAACCTCTGGGGGGGACTCCGCACCGGTCAGGCCGCGACCGCGTCGGCCCCGGCCTCGCACCCGGTGCGCCGCGTGGTGGTCATCTCCGACGGCCGCGCCAACGTGGGGCCCTCGACGTCCGCGGAGTTCGGCGACCTCGCCGCGGGGTCGACGGAGAACGGCACGCAGATCACCGCCATCGGCGTGGGCCTCGACTACGACGAAGACACCCTCGGCGCGCTGGCCGTCCGCAGCGCCGGGCGGCTCTACCACCTGGAGCAGCCCGAGCAGATGGCGGCCATCCTCCAGGGAGAGCTCCAGATGCTGTCGCGCACCGTGGCCACCAACGCCGTGATCGAGTTCGTCCCTGCGGAGGGGGTCGTGATCGAAGCCACCGAGGATCTGCGCCTCGACCGCGTCGGCGACCGCGTGCGCATCCCCGTCGGCAGCCTGTACTCCGCGCAGCACCGCGAGG
>CAIOSS010001414.1 GCA_903860995.1 uncultured delta proteobacterium
ACGTCGGTGCGCGGGACGTCGGTGCGCGGCACGTCGCCGCCGCCGCCGATGTCCGCCGCGCCGATGTCGGTGCCGGTGCCGGCGTCGGTGCCGGTGGGCGGGGTGTTGCCGTCGCTGCTACAGGCCGCCAGCATTCCGGTCGCGAACATCGTCGCGAGCAATCCACGCAAGTTGGTCTTCATCGAGAACCTCCGAAGGGTTATCCGGTCGGAGTTCGCTTCGAATCCCGACCAAAGGGGCGGGTTCCCTTCGCACACAGCCCCCCCGATCGTCAACGCCGTGCCCCGATGGCGCGCAGGTCAATCCACGGTCACGGGCAGCCGACACCCGCTGGTGCCGCCGTGGCCGTCGCGCACGAAGAACCAGAGCGTCCGCGCCCCGGGGGTGGCCGAGGGCTGCCACACGTTGTCCCGCGTCGGCGAGCGGGTGAGCCCTCGGGCGAGCTCGCCGTCCGACGCGTACCACGAGTAGAAGGCCTGCTCGGTGCGCTCCTCGAAGGTGCCCACCGCGGTGAGCACGGTGTAGCGCTCCAGCCACGCCTCGGCCGGGTCGGGGGCGAGTTCGACGTTCTGCGCGCGCGGCACCCGGATGCCGTCGCCCTCCTCGGGCACGCAGTCGCCGCCGGCGCCGGCGGGCACCGACACCCAGCGCCCGTTGACCCGCACCCGCGGCGTCGGCGGGTTGCGGTTGGGCCGCGGGTTGAGCGAGACCACCACGCGCTTGTAGCCGATGACCGTACGCCCGTCGGCCTCGATGGTGAGCCCCACCCCGACGATCAGCCCCACGCCGCGGATGTACCGCTCGGCCAGCGGCCGCTGCGCGCCGGGGATGCGCGCGAGCAGGGCCTCGACGTCGATGAGCCCCGCGGGGATCACCAGCGTCGCCTCCTCGCCCGTCCCCAGCGGCAGGGTGAGCCCGGCGTCGCCCGTGCAGCCCTCCTCGCCGGTGCCCGTGCCGAAGCCGCCGGTGCCGCCGCTGAAGGGGTCGCGCGCGGCGCAAGCCACCCAGCGGTAGCTCACCGGACCGCGGTTTCCGCCGACGATGGCGCGCACCCGCACCGTCGCCCCGGGGGCGACCTCCGGCGGCTCGGCCACGATGTCCAGGATGCGGGGCGACACCACGATCTCCTTGGGCGCGAGGTCGCCGATGCAGCCGAGGGCGAGGGCCGCGGCGGGCAGGGCGCAGCGCGGGAGCTTTACGGGCATCAGTATTCCCCCGTGAGGCCGATGGCCGGGAGGATGGGCAGCCCGGGGAAGGCCGTGCGCTGCGCGAAGTCGTACTGGTAGAGCCAGTTCTCGACGTTCTGCGCGTAGTAGACGTTGATCACGTCGAGGTAGGCCGACATGCGCCACGGGCCCCAGCGGAAGCGGTAGTCCACGCGCACGTCGAGCTGGTGGTAGACGGGCAGGCGCTCGGTGTCCGAGCCGTCGTCGACGCGCGGCGGGTTGAGCGCCCGGTACCGGTCGACGTCGGCGTCGTAGAAGGCGCCGGAGACGATGCGTCGGGGGGCGCCGCTGGCGAGCTGGAAGCGCCCGCCCACGCGCCACCGGGTGTTGATGTCCCACGACAGCGCGAGGTTGAGCACGTGGGTCTGGTCGAAGTTGAAGGGCACGACGGCGCCGTCGCCCACGTAGCGCTCGCTGCGCGAGAGCGTGTACGAGACCCAGCCGTACACCCCGCGGTCGAGCCGGCGGCGGATGAGCACCTCCATGCCGTACGCGCGCCCGTCGCCGTCGTCGACGATGCTCACCCGCTGCGGACCGTTGGGCGTCGCGATCACGTCGCTGGCGTTGCGCACCAGCTGATACATCCGGGAGTAGTAGCCGGTGAGGCGGGTCTCGATGGCGCCCGGGAGGTTGACCTCCACGCCCGCCGAGGTCTGCCACGAGCGCTGCGGCCGCAGCCGCGGGTTGCGCACGCCGGGCACGAGGTTGAAGAAGGGCGGCTGCTGGTGGAAGAAGCCCGACGCGACGTTGGCCACGACGCTCGGGCTCAGGCGCACGCGCAGCACGGCGCGGGGGTCGACCACGGTGGTGTCGACGAGGGCGTACTTCAGCCGGTCGATGCGCAGGCCCGCGGTGAACTCCACCGGCCCCGCGCGCAGCACCTCCTCGGCCCAGGCCGCGATGCTGAGCTGCGTGAGGCGCGGGTTGAACTCCAGGATCGCCGGGTCGAAGGAGGGCGGCGGCACGCTGCCGATGTTGTCGGGCAGCGGCACCTGGAGGGAGGCGTCGAAGAGGATGGTGAGGGCGTCGAAGCCCACGCTCGTGGTGAGGTGCGGACCCGTCGGGATGCGCAGCGTCGCGCGCTCGCCCAGGATGAAGCCCGTCGAGGCGAAGGACTGATCCTGCTGGCCGGGCGCCTGGTTGGTGAAGCGGGTGTCGTCGACGCCGATGGTGCCCGCGAGGGTGAGCTGCGCGCGGCCGGGGAGGCCGTAGTCCCAACGGGTGATGAGCCGGTGGAAGGTGTATCCGAGGTCGGAGCTCTGCTCGGACGCGGTCTGCCCGACGCCCGCGGCCGCGGAGCGGGAGAAGGTGTCGTTGGAGCCGAAGACGAAGAGCGAGAGCTTGCTGCGCGCGTTGAAGCGGTAGTCCGCGCGCACCTGGTAGTCGGTGTACTGGAGCGTGACCCCTTCGACGATGAGCGGCGCGATGAGCTCGAGGTAGCTGCGGCGCAGGGCGAAGGCGATGGAGCCGCGGCCGTGGTCGAAGGGCACGACGGCCATGGCGCTGGCGCGCAGCACGTCGACGCTGAACTCCATGAACGGCCGCGTGGCGGGCGGGGGCCTGGTCTCGAGGGAGATCACGCCCGCGGAGAAGCGCCCGTACTGGAGGGGATAGCCGCCGGGGAAGAAGTCGAGCTGCCCGACGAGGCGGGAGGAGATCACCGCGGGCCCGGCGCCGAAGTGATAGAGCAGCGGGACGGGGAAGCCGTCGATGAAGAAGCCGGTGTTCTCGAACGAGGCGCCGCGCACGACGAAGAAGCCGAGGCCGAAGGGCGTGCGCGCGACGCCGGGCATCGAGGCGACGATGCGGGTGGGCTCGCCGAAGGTGCCAGGGACGGTGGTGAGCTCCTCGCCGCGGAGGCTGAAGGTGGTGGCCGCGCCGGCCTGGCGCCGGGTGCGGATGGTGGCCTCGCCGGACTCGCCGGGCTCCGGCGGGGTGACCGCCGCGGCGGGGGTCGGCGTGGCGGGGATGGGCGCCGCGGGGGCCGGCGTGACGGGCGCGGTGGCGGGCGAGGCGATGAGCTCGGCGGCGGCGCCCTCGTAGGGGTTCGGCGGGATCACCGACCGCGCGGGCGCTCGGAGACGGAAGCGGAAGCGCATGCGCGCGGGCGTCGCGCGGCCGCCCTGCTCGGCGGGCTCGAAGACCATGCGGGTCGCCGCGTCGAGCACGGCGGCGTCGAGGTCGGGGCGCAGGCCCTCCAGCACCACGACGTCCTGCGCGCGCCCCTCGGCGTTGACCGTGAACTCCAGGCGCACCGAGGCGCCGTCGCGGATCGACTCGTCGTCCGGGAGCGCGACCTCCGGGACGGACACCAGCCGCGGCGCGTGGTCGACCGCGAGCGCGGCGGCGGGCAGGAGCGTTGCGGCGAGCGCGGCGAGCAGCGCGCGGAGCGTCAGGTCCATCTCAGGCCATCACGATGGATGGGAGAGAGGCGCGCGACGATGGCGCGCTCGACGAGGTTGCCCTGCGCCGGGAGCACCAGCGCGCCGTCGCGGAGCGAGAAGGTCAGCACCACGGGCGCGGCCTCGGGGGTGTACGCGAGCTGCACCAGGAGCTCAGGCTCGAAGAGTCGGCACTGGCGATCGCAACAGTAGAAGGCCTCGCGGACGCGGTAGACACCCTCCGGCGCCAGGGGGTCGAGGGTGCGCGCCCAGCCCATCGAGGGGAGGGCCACGCCGACGGCGCCGAACTGCGCGCGGTGGTGGAGCCAGCCCGTGGGGAGGAAGATCCCGGGGCCCTGGTCGCCGTGGTTGTGGAAGGAGACGAGGCGCCCCGCGGGGATCGCTCCCAGCGCGGCGGTGGTGCGGTAGAGCCCGCACGGCGGGGGCGAACCCGCGTCGGGCTCGGACCGGGTCATTCGCTCGCGGCGCCCTCTTCCGAGAAGAGCATCTCGACGTCGGCGCGGGTGAGGCCCTTGAGGCTGACGTTGTCCTCAGCGCCGAGCACGCTGGAGACGAGCTCCCGCTTCTTGGCGCCGAGCTGCATGATCTTCTCCTCGATGGTCTGCCGCGCGATGAGGCGGTACGCGGTGACCACGCGGGTCTGGCCGATGCGGTGCGCGCGGTCGGTGGCCTGGTCCTCGACGGCGGGGTTCCACCACGGGTCGAAGTGGACCACGGTGTCGGCGCCGGTGAGGTTGAGCCCCGAGCCGCCCGCCTTGAGCGAGATGAGGAAGACCGGCACCGACTCGTTGCGGTTGAAGTGGTCGACCTTGTCCTGGCGGTCCTTGGTCGAGCCGTCGAGGTACTCATAGGCGACGCCGTCGCGCTCGAGCGCCTTGCGGATGAGCGAGAGCATCTCGACGAACTGCGAGAACACCAGCGTGCGGTGCCCCGACTGGATCGCCTCCTGGACGATCTCCCGGAGCGCGTCGAGCTTGCCGGCGTCCTCGTCCTTGAAGTCGCCGGGCAGCTTGAGCAGCCGCGGGTCGCACGCCGCCTGCCGCAGCCGCGTGAGCCCCGCGAGGATCATGATCTGGCTCTTGCCGATGCCCACGCGGTCGATCTCGCCGAACACGTTGGCCCGCACCTGCCCCAGCACCTGCTGGTACAGGGCGCGCTGCGGCACCGGGAGGTCGACCTCGCGCTCGACCACGATGCGCGCCGGGAGGTCCTTGGCGACCTCGCTCTTGGTGCGGCGCAGCACGAGCGGACGAATCACCCCGCGGAGGCGGCGGATGGCCTCGACGTCGCCGCGGTCGATGGGCCGGGCGTAGCGCTCCTCGAAGGTCGTGAGGTCGCCGAGCATCCCCGGCGAGAGGAAGTCGAAGATCGACCAGATCTCCGAGAGGCGGTTCTCGATGGGCGTGCCGGTGAGGGCGAGCCGCCGCTGCGAGCGCAGCCGCTTGGCCGCGCGCGCCGTCGCCGAGAGCGGGTTCTTGATGTTCTGCGCCTCGTCGAGGATCGCGTACGCGAACTCGTACCGCTGGAGGAACTCCTCGTCGCGGCGAAGCAGGGCGTAGCTGGTGATCACCACGTCGGCGTGGTCGAGCTCATGCAATCGCTTCTCGCGATCGGGCCCGGTCCACGCGACGGCGCGCAGGCCAGGCGCGAAGCGGGCGACCTCGCGGAGCCAGTTGGTGACCACCGAGGTCGGCGCCACCACCAGGGTGAGCGGCGCGCGCTTCGGCGGGTCCTTCACGACGGTGACCACGGCCGGGGCGGGCGGCGGGGCCGGTGCGGCGTCCGCGGCCTCCTCGGCGACCTTCTTCCCCTTGGCGGGCTTCGCGGGCTCCGCCTCCGGGGCGACGAGCGCCGCGGCGGCGTCGAGGGCGCGCTGGTGGTCCTCCTTCAGCCACGCCAGCAGTGCGAGGGTCTGGAGGGTCTTGCCGAGGCCCATGTCGTCGGCCAGCACCCCGCCGGTCTTCGCCCGGTGCAGGAACACCAGCCACGAGAACCCCTCGGCCTGGTAGGGGCGCATCGTGGCTTGGAGGCTCTTCGGCTGCGGCACCTGCTCGACCATCCCGTGGTCGGCGAGCCGCGCGAGGAGGTCCTTCGCCGCGGGCTCGATGCGCGCGCCCGGTAGCAACCGCAAGAGGTCCTGGACGCGCCCCGCCTGGGAGAGCGGGATGTGCTGCCGGCCCTGGGCGAAGATCTCCGCCATCCGCAGCAGCACCTCGTCGACCTGCTCGCGCGACACCGGCGCGAAGGTGCCGTCCTCGAGGCGCACCAGCCGGCGCCCCTCCAGCAGCGCACGGCGCAGGTCGTCCTCGTTGACCTTGCTGCCCTCGCTCACGAACTCCACGTCGAGCGAGAGCCAGTCGACGCCCGACCCGACGCGGGCCCGCGGCGTGATGGGCGTGTCGCGCACCTGCACGTGCATGAGGTCGTCGGGGATGAAGCGGTCCCAGTCGTCGGGAAGCGACCCGACGCCCTCCATCCAGAACGACACGGCCTTGTCGCCGCTCGCCTCGAACCACCCGGAGTGCTCCTCCGGCAGCCCGAGGCCCAGCTCGAAGAGCCGGTCGGCGGCCATGCGCTCGGCGCCGATGTCCCGGCGGATGACCCGCGGCTTCGCGAAGCCCCCGTCCTCGTCGTGGGTGGTGCCCTTCGGCGGCGGCACGATCGCCAGCGGCGGCGGCAGGTCGTCCGGCGGCACGTCGAGTTCCACGTCGCCGTAGCAGGCCCGCAGCGTCGCGCGCACCTTGCTCAGGTCGCCCTCCGCCCGGAGCATGAAGGTCGGCGTGATGTCGATGAGCGTCGCCACCGTCGAGAGGTCGGGCAGCTCGGTGCCCAGCGCGAGCGCCACCTTCGGCACGATCTCCCCGAGCAGCCGCCCGAGGTCCTCCACCGGGTGCAGGATCATCGGCGCGCGCGAGAGCCGCTCAAGCCACGCGGGCGTCACGCTGTCGGCCACCGTGCGGGCGATGCCCTGCACCGTGTCGACGTGCCACGTCGGCGTGCCCTCGAACCACAGCCCCTGCCCCCCGCCGTACTTCCGCCCGTCGCTCTTGCGCTCGAAGATCACCTTCGCCCGCACGCTCGACGCCCCGGCGGACTCCAGCTCCATCTTCGGGATGAGCGGGTCGTCGACGAAGCGCAGCTCCATCAGCGTCGGCTCGATGAGCACCCGCCGACCGCGCAGCAGCGTGAGGAGCTCCGCCGCGTCTTCGCCACGCAGCTCGACCGCCGCCTGGCGCGCGCCGCGCGCGTTGCGAGAAAGCACCCGCAGGATCGACCGGTGCGGGCTCATCGACGGCCCGAGCGCCTCCAGGCCCGCGTCGGGCGTCATGGCCGTGCGCGCCTCGGCGTTGAAGGCCGTCACCGCGATCGCCATCGGCCGCAGCTGCAACCGGTACTCGAACTCCGGCGCGCGCCGCGGGTCGCTCGGCGGGAGCCACACCTGCCAGTTCATCCGGCTCTCGCCGGAGACCACCGTGCCCGGCGCCTGCGGGAGCGACGAGATCGCCGGCGCCACGGACCCGACCATCCGCGACCCGCCGCGGTCGACCACCACCACCTCGCGCGGGTGCTCGGTCTCGCTGCGGTGGGGCCGGCGGCCCTTCACCTTGGTGCTGCGACGGTCGACGTCTTCGCGGGTGTGCTGCTGCGCCTGCGCCACCTGCGCGGCCTGCTGCATCGCCGCCTCGCGCAGCGGCTTCATCCGGTCGCGCAGCGCCACGAGCAGCGCCGCGACGTGCTTGCAGTGCCGCTCGGGGCCGCGCCACGCGGGGCAGGTGCACGCCGACGTGAAGGTGCCCAGCTCGGACACGTCCACCCGCACGACGTAGGGCTCCGCCGCGCGGCCGTGCACGCGCCCGAGCGCGGCCCAGCCGTCGATGGACGACTCCAGCACGTGGCCCCGGCGCGCGTACCCGCGGCCCTTCTGGTAGGCGTTCATGCCGACGGTGCGCGAGAGGAGACGTTCGCTCATGCGGGCGATGGCCAGCGTGGCGGGCGTCTGCGGCAGCGGGCCGGCGTCGGGGGGATCGTCGCCGCGCGGGATCTCCGGCAGCGCGTCGCCGTCGTCACCGTCTTCGTCGGGCGCTTCGGGCGGGTCGTCGACCCCGAAATCCTCGTCCCGCGTCAGCTCGTCGTTCTCTTCCTGCTTCGGGTCTTTCGGACCGAGATTCGTCACCGACTTCGCTCCCGTTCAGCGGTCTGCGCATGGGAGGAACATCGGGGCGTCAACGCGCCCTGGTGCACCTCTGATCTCCACGCCGCGTGGACGCAATGGCACTCTCCGTGGATTCGACCCATGCGCGCGACCGATCGCCTTCTACACGGCATCGTCGGTCACCCGCGCGACCTCACCACGTCATCCCTTCCCGTCTAGCACACCCCCTCGCCGCGCGGAACCCACCAGCAGCACCGCCGCGATCAGACCCCTTCGGGCCGGGGCGCCGCCCCGATGAGGAACACCCCCACGGGGGAGGCCACCACCAGCGAGGCGCTGCCGGGGTAGAGGAAGTCCCGGGCGAACTGCACCCGCACCCGGTTCGCCTCGACCACCGCGCCGACCGCGCCGTGCAGCGCGAACACCCCGATCCGGTGCCCGTCGTTGGCGGAGTACACCTCCAGGGTGGCGTCGGGCGCCGTGGCCCGCGCGAGGGCGATGTCGGGGTAGCCGTCGTTCGCCAGGTCGGGCGCATAGATGGCGCCCGCGCCGAAGCCCGTGGTGGGCTCCGGGCCCTGCGCCGTCACGGCGGTGATCTCCCGGCCGGTGCGCCCGGAGACCACCCTCAGGCGACCGTCCGCGGCCGACGCGACGAGCAGGTCGGCCGCGTCGTCGCCGTCCAGGTCGGGGCCCGAGCTGACGCTCTGCGTGGCGCTGCCGGGGAGGCAGAAGGCCGCGTCCCAGCGGGGCGCGCCGGTGGCGCCGGAGAGCATCGTCACGCAGCGCCGACCGTCGCGCAGCATGCCCATGACCACCTCCTCGGCGCCGTCGCCGTCGACGTCGCTGGTCACCGTGAGGCCGAAGTCCCGCGGCTCGGCCGGCAGCAGCCCCGGCGGGAGCCGCCACGCCACGCGCCCGGTCTGCAGCCCGACCGCCATCAGCGTGGGCGCGCCGGACTCCGTCGACACGAAGACCACCACCCCGGGCTCGGGGTGGCCGCGCACCGGGATCGAGAGCGGCCCCGCGAGGCCCCAGGCGCCCGGCAGGGGGAGGCGACGGAGCACCGCCGCGCGGCGCGATCCCACCACGAGCAGGGCGCTCCGGCGGGTGTCGACGGCGATCACGTCGGCGGCGCCGTCGCCGTCGAGGTCGGGCACCAGCGCGAGGTCCTGGCTCTCGCAGCGCGCGGGCACGGCCGCGGTGACCAGCGGCGCCGTCACCCCGCCGCGGTGCAGGAACACCCTCCCCTCGACGCAGCTCGCGAAGCCCCGCGGATGGCTCGGGCCGACCGAGGGCGACGTGATGAGGTGCGCCACGAAGGACTGCGCGCCCCGCGGGTCGAGCCCCTCCGGCAACCCCAGGTGGAACTGCTCCCCGAACTCCACCGTCGTCTGCGCCTCGCTCTGCGCCGTCCACGCGACCGCCCCGGCGCCCCCCTCCCCGCCGCCGTCCGCCGCCGCGGGCGCGGGGTGCAGGGGCTCGGGCTCCAGCGCCCGCACCCGCTCGACCCGCGGCGGCGTCGTGGGCCCCTGCATCGCGCGCCACCCGAAGTACGCGAAGCCCGCGGTGACCGGCAGCACCAGGGCCATCGCCGCGGCCACGCTCAGGCCGCGCGGGCGCGACGGGCGCTTCACGTGCGTTCGGTCGATGGACTTCGCCTCGAGGGCGGTGTGCACCTGCGAGTCGCGCCACGGGATCGCCTCGTCGCCCCGGGTCGCCGCGGCGGGCACGATGCCTGCGCCCCGGGCGACGGGAGGCGCCGCCACCTTGCCCGCGGGGGGCGGACCCAGGCTGTCGAGGTCGAAGCCGGCCGCCTCCGGGGCCTTGCGCGGGCCCTCCGGCGCCGCGGGCTGCGACGCGGCGGGCGGGCGCAGCGAGTCACCGAGCGGCGGGCGCAGCGAGTCACCGAGCGGCGGGCGCAGCGTGGACGATGCGCCCGTCGGGTGGTCGAGCGCCGTGGGCGCCGCGCTGCCCGTCGCGGGCACGTTGGACGATTGGCGGGAGAGGTCGGCCACGAGGTCGTCGAGGTCGAAGTCGTCGGCGTGCGTGGGCCCCGGGGGGCGGGCCGTGGGCATCGGCGCGGCCGACCGGCTCGGCAGGGCCGCGCCCATGGGGGCCGAGTCGGCGATCGCGGACTCGAGCGCGATGCGCATCGCGTCGGCGTCGGTGTATCGCCCGCCGGGGCGCGGGTCGAGCGCGCGCCGCAGCACCTCGGTGACGGCGGGGCTGAGGGAGTCGGCGATGCGCACGGCCCCGGCGCGGACGGCCGCGATCCGCGCGTCCCCGTCGCCGTTGTAGGGCAGCGCCCCGGCCGCCAGCCGGTGCAAGAGCACCCCGGCCGCCCAGACGTCGCTCTCCGCGGTGGCGTCGCCGCCCGCCCACTGCTCGGGCGCCGCGTACTCGCCCGCGACGGGCTCGCCGGCGGCGGCGCCCCCCTGGCGAAGCACCCCCTCGCGCCCGAACTCCGCGAGCTGTCCGCCGGGCAGCAGGCGCGCGCGCAGCCGGCCGTCGTCGGCGATGAAGAGGGTGATGTCGCGGGGCGAGACCGCGCGGTGCACGAGCCGGCGGGAGTGCAGCACGCCGAGGGCGGCGAGCACGTCGCCCATGAGGGCCCCGGCGACGTGGAGGTTGAAGGCCCCCTGGCGCTCGACGCGTCGCGCGAGGGTGTCGTCGCCGTACCACGGGGTGACGGCGAACACCCCGCCGCGGGGCTCGACGCCGAGGTCGAGCAGGGCGCCGACGCGGGGGTGGCGCAGCTCGCGCAGCTCGGCCCCCTCGGTGACGATGCGCTGCAGGGCGCCGGGTTCGAGGCTCCCGGCGGGAAAGTACATCACCATCACGGGCTGCTCGTCGCCCACCATCGAGGCGCACCACGCCTCCGGGGCGCCCGACACCGGGGCGTGGGAGGCGAGGACGTAGCGTTCGGTGAGGATGGTGCCGACCGAGAGCGTCGCTGCGGGCATGCAGGCCCATAGGTACAACCAAACGCCCGCGCGGCACACCCGCCCGTAGCGCTTGACCGCGACCGCGGAGACTCGTTCACTCCGGGTCGGCCCGTAGACCCCCCACCCTATGCCGATGATCGTGCCGCGCGATGCCGTGCTCGCTCCGACCCGGGTTGGCGAGGTGATCGACGGCCGCTGGCGGCTGGTGGCCCGGATCGGCGGCGGCGGCATGGGCGAGGTGTACCGGGCGGAGCACGTCTCGCTGGGCCGGGTGGTGGCCATCAAGGTGCTGCGCCCGGAGCTGGCGTCGAGCGCGATGTACGCCCGCCGGGTGCTGCGCGAGGGCCAGGCGGCGACGCTGGTGAGCCACCCCAACATCGTGCGCATCGAGGACCTCGGCATCGACGAGAAGGGGATGCCCTACCTGGTGCAGGAGTTCCTCGACGGGATCGACCTGGCGACGTTCGCGCAGTACCGCCGCGGCCCGGTGCCTGCGCGAGACCTCATCCCGTTGCTCCTCCCGATCCTCGACGCGCTCGGGGTGCTCCACGACGCAGGGGTGGTGCACCGCGACCTGAAGCCCGAGAACGTGTTCCTCGTGCGCGACGGCTCGGGCTGGTCTCCGCGGCTCCTGGATTTCGGCCTCGCGGTCATCGCCGGGCACCTCGATGACCAGCCCCGGATCACGGCCTCGGACGTCACCCTCGGCTCCCCCGCGTACATGTCCCCGGAGCAGTTCCGCGACCCGCGGCACCTCACGGCGAGCTCGGACCTCTGGTCCCTCGGCGTGATGCTCTACGAGCTGCTCTGCGGGGTGCTCCCCTTCCAGGGCCAGAGCGTCGGCGCGGTGGCCATCGCCGTCACCCACGAGATCCCCATCCCGCTGCACCGCCGCGTGCCGGGCATCTCCCCCTCGCTCGCCGCGAGCATCATGGCCTGCCTCGACAAAGACCCGGCCCGCCGCCCCGCCTCGGTGCGCTCCCTGATGGCGGTGCTCTCCGCGGTGCACTCCACCCTCCCCCCGCCCATCGCCGAGGAGGACCTCGCGCCCACCGAGCGGCGCAGCGCCATCCCGGTGAGCCCGGGGCCCGCCATCTCGCCCGCCCCGCCGCCGCCGCCGGACCACGGCCCGCGACCGGCGGCCTACGTCATCGACGACCCGATGCCCACGATGCCGCTCGGGCTGGTGCGCCCCGCGCGCCCGTCCCCAGCCCCCCCGACGACGGCGACCCCGAAGGCGACGGAGGAGTTCCTGCGGACGCGCCGGGCGCCGGGTGGGGCGGCGACGCGGGGGCAGTGGGCGCTGGCGCTGCTGCTGGGGCTGTCGATGCTGGTGATGCTGGGGCTGCTCGCAGCGTGGAGGCGCGGCGCGTAGGCGCCAGGCGCGCCCCCCGCGGGTGGTCAGAACAGCGAGATCTGTCCGAGGCCCACGCGCTTGCCGAAGTCCGCCTCGCTCAGGATCTCCAGGGCCTTGTGGGTGCCCTGTAGCTTGCGCGCGGCGGCGAGCTTGTCGCCCGCCTTCCCCTTGGCCCCGACGACCACCGCGGTGGTCTGCGCGTCCACGGCGTCCACCACCTCGCCGCCGAGCGCCTGGATGCGCTTCGTGACGTCGGCGAGCGAATACGACGCCAGCGTCCCGGCGAAGGCCACCCGGGCCCCCTCCATCGTGCGCGGAGCCGGTTCAGCCCGTACATCGGTAGAAACAGTCTGCATCGGGGTAGAAACAGTCTGCATCGGGAGCAATTCAGCCTGCATCGGGGCCGGAGCGCTCTGCATCGGGGTCCATGCGAGCTGCATCGGGGCTGCAGCGGCCTGCACGGCGCCCGGCACGGCCGCGAGCGCCTGCGCGTCGTCGACCATCGACAAAAACTCCGTCTCGCTGATGATCTTCAGCGTCGACCCGGCGGCGACGAGCTTGTCCGCGGCCTTCTCCTTGGTCGACTTCTCGCCGGGCTTCTTCAGGTCGCCGACGACGAGGTAGGTGAGGGCCTTGTTGACCGCGTCGAGCGCGGCGCCGCCCATCGTTCCGACGAGCTGCTCGGCGCCCTTGCGCTCCAGGGTCGCCATCTTGCCCGTGAACACGAAGGTCATCCCCGCGAAGGCCCCGCTCGCCGCGCCCGCGGCGCCGGCGCTGGACGCCATCGTCACCGGGGCGCTCAGCGTGACGAAGGCGCGCAGGTCCTTGATGAGGTCGGCGTTGTCGGCGAGGCCCTGCACGACGTTGTGGGCGATCACCGCGCCGATGCCGTGCACCTGCGAGAACTCCGCCTCGGTCACCGCCAGCACCGCGTCGATGTCCTGGTACTTCTCCGCGAGGATCTTGGAGACGTTCTTCCCGAGGTCGGGGATGCCGAGGGCGCGGAGGAAGGTCGCGAGGTCGAGGGTGCGCTTCTTGTCGACCTCCTTCACGAGCTTCTGGGCGACCTTGTCGCCGCAGCGGTCGAGGCTCGCGAGGTCCGTCGCCTTGAGCGTGTAGAAGTCCTTCACCCCGCGCAGGAAGCCCGCGTCGAGGCACTGCTGGAGGATGGTGTCGCCGAAGCCCAGCATGTCGGTGCTCGCGGCGAAGTGTCCGAGCATCCCGAGCTGCACCCCGCGGCAGGTCTTCGGCGCGGTGCAGAAGAGGAAGTCGTCGCGCATCTCGGTCTTCGCGCCGCACGCGGGGCAGGCGGGCGGGAGCACCACCGGCGTGTCGCCGGCCTTGGAGACGAACTCCACGTTGGGGATCACCCCCCCGCGGCGCATCATCACCACCTCGGCCCCGATGCTGAGCCCCAGCTTGGTGATGAAGCCCGGGTGGTGCAGCGACGCGCGGGTGACCGTGACCCCGGAGAGGGACACCGGGTCGACGACCGCCACGGGGGTGATCGCCCCGGTGCGCGCGACGCTCCACTCCACCGCGCGCAGCACGGAGGTCCCGGAGTCTCCCTGGAACTTGTACGCCAGCGCGTAGCGCGGGTGGTGCGCGGTGGCGCCGAGGCGGTCCTGCTCGTCGTTGCGGTTGGTCTTGAAGACCACGCCGTCGATCTCGTAGTCGAGCGAGGGGCGCAGCGCGGCCATGCGCTGGTACGCCGCGCGGAGGTCGGGCTTGGCGACGACCTCGTAGTCGATGGGGCTGAAGCCCGCGGCGACGAGCCACTTGAGCTCCTCGTCGTGGGTCTTGGCGTCGGTGCCGACGACGTCGTAGCCCGCGAAGTTGAGCCCGTACGCGGCGCTCTTCTTCGGGTCCTTCTGCTTGATGGCGCCGGCCGCGAGGTTGCGCGGGTTGGCCATGCCCTCGGCCTTGTACTTCGCGAAGACCGAGAGGCGCATGAACACCTCGCCGCGCACCTCCACCGAGCGCGGGGTCTTGAGCGTGCGGGGCACGTCGCCGATCTCCCGCGCGTTGGTGGTGATGTCCTCGCCGGTGATCCCGTCGCCGCGCGTGACGGCGCGCACCATCACCCCCTTGGAGTCGTAGTGGAGCGAGCACGCGATGCCGTCGAACTTGGGCATCATCACGGCGTCGCCGACGAAGCTCGTGGCCCACTTGTCGAGGTCGTCGTCGGAGTAGCACTTGTCCAGCGAGAGCATCGGGACCTTGTGCTTGACCCCCTTGCCCGAGACCGTCGGGCCCATGGAGTCGAGCGCCGGGTGGTGCGGCGCCACGGCCTTCAGCGCGTTGACCAGCTTGTCGAAGTCGTAGTCGCTGATCTCCGGCGCGTGCAGGTCCCAGTACCGGTGGTTGTGGTGGGCGAGGAGCTCCGCGAGCTCGGTGACGTCCATCCCATCGAGCGGGGGCAGCGGCTTCATCGGGGTGACACCTTCTTCGGAGGGTAGAGGAGGGTTTCGGGAGCGGGCATCGATCGGAGAGCCTCGGCGTCAGCCGAGCGGGGCGGCCTTCACGGCGGCGCGGCCGTCCTTGACGACCACCGAGAAGCGGGCGCTGCGGCTGCGGGCGCGGGCGACCACCTCCGCGCGGCTCTTCTGGAGCGTGGCGGAGAAGCGCTCCCACGTCACGTCGGCGGCCTCGCCGCACTCCCGGCGGCGCGCGACGAACTGCTCGTACACCTCGCGCCACTGCCGCTGCTCGTCGGCCTCGTTGAGCGGCATGCGCTGGTTGACGGGGGTGCCCGGCGCGTCGCCCGGGATGGACAGCAGCGACTCCAGGTCGTTGACGCTCCGGAGCTTGCCGCCGGAGCGCTCGATCTCGCGCTTCACCACCTCGTCGATGCCGTCGTTGGCGGCCACCGCCACGTCGCGGGCGAAGCCGTCGAGCAGCAGCGGGTCGACCCGGTTGAGGGGGCCCCTCTGGAGGTCGCGCATCGCCGCGACGAGTCGCTTCTTCTTGCTGTCGTACTCCCAGTAGAAGAGCGCGAAGCCCACGAGGATGAGCGCCGCCACCCCTCCGAGGATGGCCCCGAGCGGCACCCGGCCCATGTCGTCCTTCGAGGCGCGGAGGAGGAAGTCCGTGGGCATCGTGGGCAGGCCCCGGCCGACGGCGATGCCCGCGCCCACGCTGCCCGGCAGGGCGCCGTAGGACACCCGGCCGAGGTTGTCGGGCAGCTCGAAGGACGCCGCGCCGTGGGCGGTCCAGTCGGGCCGCTGGGCGAGCGTGCGCAGCGGGTCGGAGAGGGTGCCCTCGCGCGGCGCCGGCACTCCCCCGGCCTCGGGCACCGGGGTGTACGCGCCGTAGGTCTGCGTGGCGCCGAAGAGGATCACCGACGCGCCGGGGACGAGCTGCGCGACGTTTTCGATGAAGCGCGCGTGGATCGCCATGCCGTGCACCACCGCGCCGACGTAGTAGCGCCCCTCGGAGATGACCGGCCGGGCGGCCATGCGGTACGCCGTGCCCGCGATCTCCCAGATGTCGTCGCGCACGTTGCCCGCGATGGCGCGCTCGACGAGGGGGAGGCCTCCGACGTACTGGCCGACCTCGTTCTCCTGCAGCCCGACGCGCCCGACGACGACGCCGCGGGGGTCGACCGCGAAGAGCACCTCGCCGCGCAGCGGCCCGAGGCCCTGGTTGAGCTCGCGCAGCCGGGTGGTGATGGCCGTGCCGATGACCGCGGGCGTGTCGGCGGTGCGCCGGGTGGCGGTCACCATCAGCGCCACGAGGCTGGCGTCGGAGGACACCGGGCCGATGTCGTCGAGCCGCGTGCGCGCGTCACGCCGGAGGAACTCCTCCACGATGCGCCGGTCGCTGTCGACCATGGTGGCCACGTCCGTCGCGCGGTCGTGGTCGTAGGTCTTGCGCGCGAGCGTCATCGCCGCCACCGAGGCCCCGGCGACCAGCGCCAGCAACACCATCCAGAACCTGGAGAACAACATCGCCGACCGCTCCGCTTCTCAGTGATCCCGACGCCGGTGGTGGTGGTTGTCGTCCGCGGGCGCGGCGGGTGCCGCCGCGGGCGCCCCGGGCGCCGCGCCGAGGGTGAGCGTCACGGTGGCCTCGTGCCCCGCGACGGTGACGTCCGCCGAGCCCCGCTCGACGCCCTCGTAGTAGGCCTTCACGGTGTACGAGCCGTCTTCGAGCGCGGCGAGGAAGGCCCCCGCGCGGTCGGCCGCGAGCACCCTCCCCTGCCCCGGCCCGGCGACCAGCCAGCACCGGAAGGTGGGCTGCCGCGCGTCGCGCAGCTCGTAGGTTCCGGCGGCGGGCAGGGCCACCTGGCGCCGCGTGCGCGAGGCGGTGATCTCGGCCGGCACCACCCGCTCGTCGCGCCCCTGGCGCACCACATAGAACTCGTGGCCGAGCATGTCTTGATTGTCGATGGTGAGCGTGGTGCCGGGCGAGAGCAGCACCGTCCCGGGCCGGCACCGGCCGCCCTCGACGGGCACCGTCACGGGCTGCCGCGACTCAGCGACGCCCGCGCCGGTGAGCACGACCGCGACGTCGCGCTCGACGTTGGCCCTCGGCGCCGAGAGGGCGAGCGCCCCGTTGGGCACCTCCCAGAAGGCCCCGCGCCACCGCGCCGGCGTCGCCCGGGGCGACGGGCCGAGCGCGTCGGCGCCCGCCAGCGTGCCGCGGACCTCGTGCGCGAAGGCCGAGCCCGTCGCGACGCATACCAGCGCGGTAAGTAGCACCCACCGACGCGACCCCGGAGACCACCGCCTTGGCATCACGAGCGCATGGGACACCGTTCCGCGCGACGGCGTCAATCGACGAGTGGGCGGCGACGGACTACAGGCTGCCGAGACCGCGGGCGAGGGTCTCGATGTCGGCCCGCCGCACCTGCTCGACGGCCAGCGCGGGGAGCATCACCTTGCTGCCGGGGAGCTTCGCGAGGCGCTCGATCATGGTGCGCTGGAGGGCCTCGCGGCGGGCGCGGGAGAGCCCCACGCGGGCGACGCCTTCGAGGGCGGAGGCGCGGGCGAGCACCTCCGCGGCGGCGCGCGCGGGCTCGACCCCGGTCTTGAAGAGGGGCGTGAGCACCTGGTTGATGACCAGCTTGGCCATCGGGAGCTGAAGCTCGCCGGTGAGCCGGGGGATGAGCTCTTCGGTCTCCGCGGTGGGCATCTCTTCGGCGAGGGTGACCACCACCATGCCCGACTGCCGCGGGTCGCGCATGATGGCGAGGCCCTCCTCGGCCTCGCGGCGCAGGAGGCCGATGGGCGCCACGGCGGTGATCACCTGCGGCACGCGCAACATCTGGAGGCCGTGCCCCGTGGCGGGCGCGTCGAGGATGACCAGGTCGTAGACGGGGCGGCCGTTTTCCTGCTGCTTGACGTGGTACAGCGTCTTGCCGAGCATGGACCACGCGTCCATCCCGGGGACGGCGCGGAGGAAGCCCTTGACGGCGCGGTTGTCCATCACGGCCTTGTAGAGGGCGCGCACCTTCAGGATCATCATCCCGTACTCGTCGAGGCACGTCTCCGGGTCGAG
>CAIOSS010001415.1 GCA_903860995.1 uncultured delta proteobacterium
TCCCTCGGCGACGGCGACGGGTGGATCGCGCTGGGCACCGAAGACGCCCGCTACATCCGCTATCTCCACGAGGTGCGCCGGCGGCTGCAGCCCCTCTGGCGCGACGCCTTCCCCTACGACGAGGCGCTGCGACTGCGGCAGGGCACGGTGGTGCTCCAGTTCGTGATCGCGCGCGACGGCAGCGTGCACGCCACGGCGGTGAGCCGACGCAGCGGCGTCGATCGCTTCGACGCCAACGTGCTCGCGGCGGTCTCCCGGGCGCGGCTGCCGCCCATCCCCGCAGCGCTTGGGCGCTCGGAGCTCCGGATCCGTGCGCCCTTCGAGTTCCGCAACCCGGTGGTGCGCTGAGGGACTTCAGACGAGGCGGGCGGCGACGTGGCCCAGCGCGACGAGGTCGTAGACGTCCTCGTCGAGGGTGGGCACCACGACGTGGCGGGGCACGGAGGCCATCTCGCGGCGCGCGCGGGCGACCTCGAAGGCGTCGCGGCGCGCCCAGGTGGCCATGTCGCGCCACGCCCGGGAGAACGACGCGCCGAGGTCACCGGCCCCGGGGATGTTGGCGTCGGAGAGCAGGCCCGCGAGGCGGTCGGCGCTCGGGGTCGGAAGGTCTTCGGCCTGGCGCACCCGGTTCATCACCAGGGCCTCGGCGTTCATCTGATGCTTCTGCAGGTGGTCGACGAAGAACACTGCCTCGCCGACGGCCATCGGGTCCGGCGAGCTGACGACCACGAAGGCGACCTCCTTGCCCATGAGCGCGTCGCGCACCTTCGAGGCCCGCTCTCGAAACCCGCCGAAGAGCGACTGCAAGTCGGCAAGGAACTCCGCCACCTGCGAGAGGAAGTCCGCGCCGGTGAAGGTGCCGAGGCCCGAGAGCACCTTGGCCATGGCCTTGGAGAGCAGGTTGAGCGACAGCTTGCCCGTGCGCTCGAAGGCCCCGACGAAGGCCTGGATCGCCGGCGAGTCGACGGCCTCGATCATCTTGTCGGGCGCCTCGAGGAAATCGAGCGCGTTGGAGGTCGGCGGCGTGTCGAGCACGATGAGGTCGTACCGAGGGTCGTCGCGCAGGGCGTAGAGCTTCTCCATCGCCATGTACTCGGGCGTGCCCGCGAGCGAGCCGGAGACCTCCTTGTAGATCCGGTTGTTGAGGATGCGGTCGCGGGTCTGCGGGTTGCTCGAGTAGCGCGTGACGAGGGCGTCGAAGGTGCCGCGCACGTCGAGCATCATCGCAGTGAGCGTGCCCTCCCCCTCGGTGCGCCACAGCGCGGGGTCGATCTCCTGGGCCTCGTGGGCCATCTCCCGCAGCCCGAGCGAGGTCGCGAGGCGCTTCGCCGGATCGATGGTCAGGCAGAGCACCCTTCGCCCGCGGCGCGCCGCCGCGAGGGCAAGTGCCGCGGCGATGGTGGTCTTGCCAACGCCACCACATCCGACGGTCACGATCACACGCTTCGTCGTGAAGAGGTCACCGAGGCTCGTCAACATCGCGCGGACCGTAGTCCGTCCCCTCCCCCGCGCGCAACCGCGACCGAAGGCCCGCCCGACTCCCCGGCCGCAGTTTACATGGAGTGGTAAAGGTCAGCGCAGCGCGAAGCCGTCGACGCGCAGCCCCGCGGCGCCGCTGCCCCAGAGCACCAGCACCCCGCGGCCGTCGGGTACGCCCACCGCGTCGGAGCGCGCCCCCAGAGAGCCGCCCTCGGGGAGCGCGGTCCATCGGCCGGTGGCGACGTCGAGCACGGCGCCGTCGCCGTGCAGCCCGGCCGTGTCGCGCCCTCCCCAGGCGACCACCCCAAAGGCCGCCGCGACGGCCGTGACGCCCCAGCGACCGGCGGTGGGCGCGGGGTCGACGGACCGCCACCGGCCGGTGCTCCACTCGAACACCGCGGCGGCGTCGCTCCCCACGGCGACGAGTCCGCCAGGGACCTCGACGGCGAAGGGCGCCGTGCGGGCGGCGGGCGCGCCGTCGAGATCGACCGGGATCCAGCGCGAGGACGCGAGGTCGAGGATGGCTGCGTCCTCGGCGCCGAGGGCGAGCGCCTCGCCCGCGCCGCCCCAGATCAACACCATGGCGCCGTCGGGCGACACCGCGCTGAAGGCCCGATGCCTCGCCCTCGGGCCGCCGTCCGGCAGCGCGCTCCATCGCCGGGTCGTGGGGTCGTAGCGGGCGCCGTCGGCGAGGTCGTTGCCGTCGGCGTCGCGGCCTCCCCACAGGATCCAGTCGCGGCCGGTGAAGGCGCTGGCCATCGCGCCACGTCCCGTCAGCGCTCCCTCCGCGGAGATGGGCCGCCAGCGGTTGCTCGCGGCCTCCCAGCAGGCGCCGTCGTCGAGGGCCTCGCCCGCGGACTCGCCGCCCCAGATGCAGAGGGCCTCGCCGGTCCACGCGGCGGCGTGGGCCATTCTGGGTCGGGGGGCGCCCTCGGCGGGGAGCGCCTGCCACCGGGCGCCGTCCCAGCGCCAGGCCTCGCCGAGCAGGTCGATCGCGCCGCGGCCGCCGAAGACGATCGCGCCGCCGGGGACCGGGGTGACGCTCGGAAATTGCCGCGGCGCGGGCAGCTCGGGGCCGTCGTACGCGGCCCAGCGCGGGGGGTGGGTCATCCCGGGGAGGGTAGCGCCCTCCTCGCGGGGTCGAAAGTTTGAGCACGCCGTCGTGAGCGCGGCCGCCACGACGAGGACCAGGAGGCGGGAGGGGTGGGTCATCGCGCGCGGTCTTCGTTCTCGGCCGCGGCGGTGTTTCGTCCGGGATAGACTCCGCGGCACCATGAGCGGCGACGACAGACCCGGCGCGGGGGGACCGCAGATCCATTGTCACATCTGCAGCGCCACCCTTCCGCCGGACGCTACCTTCTGCCTCCAGTGCGGCTCGCGGGTGCGGGCCGTCCCGCCAGCGCCCGCGGCCGCGCCGCGGAGCGCGACGATGATCGGCGTGGCCCCGACGGCGCCCGCGGGCAACCTCCGCGCGACCGTGCTCGAGGCGCA
>CAIOSS010001416.1 GCA_903860995.1 uncultured delta proteobacterium
CGAGTTGAGCCGGAAGCGGCCGAAGCGCCGCGGGGCCGCGCTGTCGACGATGACGTAGTAGTTGCCCGGGTCGAGCACCTGGTCGTACGCGTGGGCCTCGCCGAGCGCGCCGGCGGTGCACTGCGCGGACGTGAGCGGCGCGCCGTCGCAGGCGCGGGCCACGGTGAGCGTGCCCTGCTCGCGCAGGTCGGAGCTGTCGAACCAGAGCTTCACCCGCGAGCGCGCCGTGACGTTGAGCCGGTAGACGACGTCGTAGCCCTCGGTGGCGGAGGCGCAGGGCGAGCGGATGTCGTCGCGGGCCTGGAAGGTGTTGCCGTCGACGGGGGTGCCCGGGGTGAGCAGCTGGGCGTCGGCGCAGGTGTCGCCCGCGGTGTTGCCGCCCGCGACGGGCGCGAGGTCGGCCTGGAGGGTGTACGACCCCTGGGCGCCCGACTGGAAGGCGTCGGTGAACACGAAGTACGTGCCCGCGGGCACGACGGCGTTGATGCGGGCGTGCTGCTGGTCTTCCGCGTCGTCGTTGCACTCCACCTCGGTGCTGGCCTCGGCGCACGCGCGGCGGAAGTAGACCACGCCGTCGTAGTCGCTCTCCTGGTGCAGCTGGAGCCGCGACTCCTGCGGCACCTCCAGGCGGTACACCCGGTCGGGCCCGCGGGCGTTGTTGCCGCAGCGCGCCTGGAAGAGGTTGAGCTCCTGGGCGGTGAGGGTGCCGGTGACGGCGGTGTTGGGCGTGAGGGCCGCGGCGCTCTGGCAGACGTCGGCGATGGAGGGCACGTCGGCCGCGCTGACGGTCATCGAGAAGTTGCCCGCGTTGCGGGCGAAGCCGTCGACGAAGAGGTAGTGGGTGCCCGGGTCGAGCGCGATGACCACGCGCGAGTGCGACGTGTCGCCGTCGTCGTCGTTGCAGCCGCCGGGGGCCTCCGTCGCCGCGTCTTCGCAGGCGCCCGAGCGCACGTACACAGTGCCGTCGAAGCCCGCCTGCTCGACGGCGATGGTGACCTGCTGGCGCCGCTCGAGGGTGAGCGCGTAGACCACCTCGGGGGCGCCGGACTCGCCCTCCTCGGCGCCGACGCACGAGCCGTCATGGTGGGCCTGACCGCGGCGGGTGTCGCCGGTGACGGTCTGCCCCGGGGTGATGGGGATGGCGTTGGCGCAGGTGCCCGGGCCGTCGGCGCCCGCGGCGCCGCCCGCGGCGGCGTTGGTGCCGCCCTGCCAGTTGGCGAGGAGGTACCCGCCGCCGCCGTCGGCCATGCGCAGCGCGAGGGTGTAGCGCCCGCGCACCGTCGGGCAGAACTGCACGGTGGCCTGGGCGTCGCGGGTGGTGTCGCCGGCCACGCGCTGGTTGTTGGCGTCGAGGACGTTGAGCTCGACGTCGCGGGCGCCGTCGCCGAAGGCGACGAAGGTGTGGCAGCGGGCCGCGAGGTCGACCGGGAAGCGCGCCGTCGCGCCCTCCGCGAGGGACCCTTCGGAGATGGGACCGAGCTGGCTCACTCCCATGGTGGTGAGGGTGTTGTGCACCGCGGAGAAGCGGGTGTGGAGCGCCCCGGAGGAGCCCGCGCAGCCCACGGCCGCGCTGAGCAACATCCCCGTCAGCGCGCGGTTCGAGCGATGGATCGTCACGTTGTGCACTCCCGCCGCGCGGCGAAGGATACGGGTGGTAGAGGCCCCGCGGGCGCGCTGTTATCGCACGGTGCCCGAACCGTAGCCAACGGTCTTTGCGGGGCGCGCTACGCCCCCGCGGACCCGGGCCGGCGGTGCTTCTGGTAGATGTGATCGAACCAGTCGAACACCGGGGCCACGGCCGGGTCGGCCGCGACCGGCGGGCGCTGCCGGGTCCACCGGTTGCGCAGCGGCGACGCCGGCGGACCGTACAGGGGGTTGATGAGCGCGCAGGCCGTGAGGTC
>CAIOSS010001417.1 GCA_903860995.1 uncultured delta proteobacterium
CTCGCCCGCGCCAGCGCGTCGGGCTCGAGGGAGCCTTCCCCCTCCGACAGGATCACCGAGAGGTCGCCCGCCACGGCCACCACCTGCTTGCGGTGCTCCTGGAAGAACACGTCGCGCAGCTTCGCGATGTGCTGCGGAAACAGCCCCTTCGTCGGCAGGGCCTGCCCCGGGTGGTCGATCGCCCACGCCGCCACCCGCGAGATGAGGTTGCGGCGGAACTCCTCGTGCGAGCCTCCGAAGCCGAGCATCCGCTCGATTTCCTTCATCATCGTCTCGTCTGCGGGCTCCTCCTTGCGGGACACCCGGTTCTCGATCTTCTCGCCCTTGGTCCACGCCGAGACGTGGAGCACGTAGCGCTCGAAGACCTCGTCGTAGCGCGCCTCGTCGGCGAAGCCCGTCGCGCTGCGCAGCTCGTCCTCCAGCGTGTCGAGCAGCCGCGCCCGCAGCGACTTCATGAACCACTTCGGGTCTTGATACCCCCCCGCGGCGGTCTCCTGGCGCAGCCACTCGAACTCCCCGACGCGCGCGCTGAGCTCCGCCAGGCCGTCGAGCACCGCGAAGGGCGACAGCACCTTGTACTCGGGCACCTGCGCCGCATCGAGGATCAGCCCGCGGATCTCCCGCGGCGACGCCCCGGTGCGCCCCTCGTAGTTCGCCTGCCGCTCGGTCTCCCGGTACACCGCCTCGATGCCCGCGCGCAGCTCCCGCGCCTGGTCCTCGACGTAGCGCGGCGGCACCTTGCCGAGCGCCAGCAGGTCGGCCTTCTCCAGCGGGTTGAGCTCGCCCACGATCGCCGCGAGGGCCTTGCCAAAGTCCGCGGGCGCGGGCTTGCGCAGCCGCGACAGCACGGCGTAGAGGGCCGCCATCTCCGTCGCGTGCGGGGCCACCGGGCGCCCGACGCCGGGCGCCACCTGCCGGTCGTAGATCTCCTTCTCGAGGGTCCAGTCGATGAGGTAGGGGGCGCGCACCAGCTCCAAACGGCCGCGAAACGACGCGTACTCCGGGTGCTCGCGGAAGGCCTCGAGGTGGCCCTCGTTGCTGCTGCCGATCATCACGAGGTTGGGCACCACGTTGGACGTGCTGAGCGCGACCTCGCCGGTCTCGATCATCAAGAGCAGGTACTTCCACGCCTCGAGCGGGCGCTTGAGCAGGTCGGAGTATTCGAGCAGGCCGCCGGCGGCGTCGACCAGCTCGCCGAAGGGCTCGAAGAGCGCGGTGTTCTGGAGGGACGGCGGCAGCGACGAGAGCGAGCGCGACGCGGTCACCTGCCGCTCCTTGGCGTCGACGGCCATCTGCGGGCCGAGCGTGACGGCCCCGGTGCGGTAGCGCCGCGAGACGTACCAGCGCTCGACCTGGACGTGGGCGTACACGCGCCGCAGGTCGCCGCGGTAGGCCGTGAAGAGCGCCTCGAAGACCTGCTGCGACTTGTGCGAGAGCCCGCCCCGCCAGAGGAACTGCGGCGGCCCCTCGGCGTCGCGGTCACCGCCCGCGAAGGTGTCGCGCAGGAGGTCTTGCCTCACCTGGCGCGGGAGCAGCAGCAGCGGGTGGTCGCGGAGCTCGCAGAGCACCTTGGCGTCGATCTCGCGCTCGTCGAGGTGGGCGTAGGTGTCGCCGGGCGCCGGGCCGTCCTCCCGCGCGACGCTCCCGCCGCCGAAGCCGATCTTCGCGTTGTCGGTGCCCCGCCCCCGCGGAAACACCCAGTTGAACTGGTACAGCGCCCCCTCGTCGGCGTGCGAGTAGTCCTCCATCGCGCGCATCACGCTCGCGGCGAAGGTGCTCTTGGCGCTCCCGTTGGGGCCGTGCAGCAGCACCAGGCGGTTGACCGCGCCGAGCAGCGCGAAGTTGGCGAGGGCCCGGTACACCTCCGCCTGCTGCGGCTCCTGGCCGATGAGGGCATCGCGCTGCCCCACCTCGTCCTCCCACGGGAGGTCGAAGAGGTTCCAGCGGGTGAAGCGGCCGTAGGGGCGCACCACCTCGCGCGTCCCGTAGTGATCGAAGAGGTCGCGCAGCCACCGCGCGGCGTCGCGCCCGTACCGCCGCGGGGCCGCGGCATACAGGTCGAGGTATTGGTCGAAGCTCAGCACGCTCCGCGCCCCGACGAAGCGCTGCCGCTCCCGCTCCAGGCCCGCGCGCACGCCCTCC
>CAIOSS010001418.1 GCA_903860995.1 uncultured delta proteobacterium
CCTCTTCGGTGATGCGGTGCATCGGCACGCTGGTGTGCTGCCACTGCCCGAACAGGTCGCAGAACTTGAGGTCGACCATCACCGCTCCGCCGTCCTTGCCGAGGGCGATCGCTTCCTTGTGCTTCTTCGTCGTCATAACAGTCTCGTCAGCTCCTCTATCGTTCAGATGGCGTCGTGGCCGCGCTCGCCGGTGCGGATGCGAACGGCCTCTTCGATGGGCACCACGAAGATCTTCCCGTCGCCGATGCGACCGGTCTTCGCGCTGCGCTCGATGGCGTCGATGACGGCGTTGACCTGGTCGTCGGTCACGACGACCTCGATCTTCACCTTCGGCACGAAGTCCACCACGTAGGCGCTGCCCCGGTAGACCTCCTTGCGGCCGCCCGTCCGGCCGAAGCCCTTGACCTCGGTGACGGTCATGCCCTGCACGCCGACCTCGGCGAGAGCGTCCTTCACCTCGTCGAGCTTGAACGGCTTGATGATCGCCTCGACTCGCTTCATCGCGCCGACCTTGTAGGCCCATTCAACGTAAAGGGACAGTAAAGTTCATCGCGCCCGTGCGGGGTTGGGCGCCCCGGTATACTCCGCCCGCTTGTCGCATCCCTACGAAGGAGCCTCCGCGATGCTTCGTCTGTCCGCGTTCGCCGTCTGCCTCGTCGTGCTCTCCCTGGTGGGTTGCTCGGACCCGGCGCCGCCCACCTTCGCCGACGCGGGGACGATGGACGCGCCCGAGGCCGAGGTCTTCTCGTACCCGCTGGACGTAAACGTGCCGGAGTCCCGCGGGCGCGTGTGTGAACGCAGCGCGCAGTGCGACGACGGCGTGCCTTGCACCATGGACTACTGCTCCACGGACGGGCGCTGCGCCAACGTGCCCGACACCTCGCAGTGCGACGACGGCGTGTACTGCAACGGCCTGGAGACCTGCGACCTGCGCCGCGGGTGCGTGCGGGGTGCGCCGCTCGCCTGCGACGACAACGACGGCTGCACCACCGACCGCTGCGACGAGATGACCCGCGTGTGCCAGCACAGCCCGCGGGACTTCGACCGCGACGGCGACCCCGACATCGGCTGCCGATCGACGCAGTGCCCCGACGGCGGCGCGCCCGGCGACGACGCCGGGCTCTGCTGGGTGGGCTCGGACTGCGACGACCGCGACCCGCGGGTCAACGGCACGCTCCCCGAGATCTGCGGCGACGCGGTGGACAACAACTGCAACGGCCAGGTCGACGCGATGGAGACCGGCGGCTGCGTGCGCCCGCCGCACGACCGCTGCGACGACGCGCTGGACGTCTCCGCGGGCGGACGCTTCACCGTCGCGATGGCGGGCACCACCGGGGACTACATGTTCCGCTGCGGGGGCGGCACCCAGGGGCGCGATGCCGTGCTGCGGCTCAACCTCACGAGCCCGCGCGACGTGGCCGTCACCGCCCAGTCGCGCACGGGCTTCGGCGTCGTCTACCTGATGGTACAGAACGTCTGCGGCTCGACCATGGCGGCGGACACCCGCGACTGCCTCCTCGGGTTCCCCACGATCTGGCGTACGCACAGCCTCCCGGCGGGCGAGTACTTCTTCCTCCTCGGCACCTCCGCCGGCAGCACCGGCGCGGCCTCCGACGTCCTCGTCGACGTGCAGCTGAGCGACCCGGTTCCGCCTGCGACCAATGACTCCTGCGCCACCCCCATCGAGGTGCCCGCCGTCGGCGGAACCTTCCGCGGCGACACCATCGGCGTCGTCGACGACGTGACCACCCGCTGCGGCTCCTCGACCCCGGACGTCTTCTACCGCCTCACCCTCACCGAGACCCGGGACATCATCGCCCGCGCGACCGGCAGCGGCACCGACACCGTCACCGTCTCCCTGCTCGATCAGTGCGTGCGCTCCCCCATGACCCTCCGCTGCGACAGCGGCACGGGGCCGTCGTTCATCGCTCGCTCCATGCCCGCGGGCACCTACTTCATCGCGGTCGAGGGCCGCAGCCTCCCCGGCTACACCCTCACAGTGGAGACCGCCGCGCCCTCCGCCCCGCCCGCGGGGGACACCTGCGCGAACCCGCTCGCGCTCACGGCCGGCGCCGCCGCGCGCGGGTCGTTCATGCCCTTCGAGAGCGACCTCCCGGTGTCATGCAACGGCGGCACGGCGCGCGATGTGGTCTACCGCTTCGAGCTCGCCGAGCGCCTGGACGTCACCCTCACCGCCCGCGGCGGAGCGAGCGACTACTTCTACGTCGCGCTCCAGACGATGTGCGGCGTGCGCACCAGCGAGCGCGGCTGCCGCGGCGGCGCCCCCTCGCGGCTGACCCTGCGCGGCCTCGACCCGGGGCGGTACTTCGTCGTCGTGCGGGGCTCCCGCCCGGTGGACTACGAGCTCCTCCTGGAGACCCGCCCCGCGCTCGCCCCCGTCGCCGTGATGGGCAACGAGACCTGCGAGTCGGCCCAGGTGATCCCCACCGGGGGCGAGCTGTACTCCGGCGACACCACGATGATGGCCCACGAGTACACCTTCCCCTGCGCCACGGGCTCGATGGCGGGCGACGCCGTCTACCGCTACCGCGTCGAGCGCGCGGGGCGCGTGCTGTTCTCCACGGAGGGATCCAGCTTCGACACGGTGCTGTGGGTGACCCGCGCG
>CAIOSS010001419.1 GCA_903860995.1 uncultured delta proteobacterium
CGTCTTCGATCTCGCGGTACGCCGCCACGAGGCCGCGGTTGACCTCGACCACGTCTTCGTTGAACTCGCGGTGCACGTCGCCGACGAGCGGCAGCCGCTCCACCGCGTCCGCCGTGTCGACGATGGTGCCGTGCGGCACGAGCCGCCCGTCGGGCACCTCGACGCCCACCACCACTGCGCCGATGCCGATGTAGCAGTGCGAGCCGACCACCGCGTCGTGCACCACGGCCTTGAAGCCCACGAAGGTGTGGTCGCCGATGTAGCAGGGCCCGTGCACGAGCGCGTTGTGCGCGAGGGAGACGTTGCGCCCCACGTACACGGCCCAGTCCTCGCCTGCGACGCTCACCCACTTGTTCTTCAGCGCGTGCACCACCACGCCGTCTTGCAGGTTGGTGTTGCTCCCGATGAAGAAGGGCGAGCCCTCGTCGGCCCGCACCGAGCTGCCCGCCGCGATGTGCACGTTGTCGCCCATCACCACGCGCCCGATCACCGAGGCCTGCCGGTGCACGAAGGACGACGCGGACACCATCGCCCGGTCCTTGATCTGGGCGAGCCACTTCTGGTGCCCCGGGGCCTCGAGCGCGCCCGACGGGCGGCGGGCCTTCGCCTCGTCCCGGCCCAGCACCGCGCGGATGCCCCGCTCGCGACGGCTGCTGAGCTGCGCCCGGTCGGCGTGCTCGTGGCGGTGCAGCCAGGCGTGCACGGCGTGGAGCACCAGGCCGCCCACGAGGCCCGTCACCAGGTGGCCCGTGACCGTGCCCGCGGCGGTCACCACGAAGGCCGCGGCCTCGATGCGCTCGTTGCGCGCCAGCTCGATGAGGGTCTTCACCTCGATGAGCCGGAAGCCCACCACGCACAGCAGCCCGCCCAGCGCCGCCAGGGGCACCTGCGCGATGGTGCGCCCGAGAAAGAGCACCGCCGCCGCGAGCAGGATGCCGTGCACCAGCGCCGCCACGCGGGTGCGCCCGCCGCTCTGCACGTTGACGCCCGAGCGCACGATCACCCCGGTGACGGGCATCCCCTGGAGGAACCCGACGCCCAGGTTGGCGAGGCCCTGACCGAAGAGCTCGAGGTCGGGGTTGTGCGGCGGGGCATCGGGGGTCATCCGGTCGAGCGCGCGGGCCGAGAGCAGGGACTCCACCGCGGCGAGCAGCGCCAGCGGGAGGGTGGCGGTGACGAGGTCGATCCAGCGCTCGTCGGGGATGGCCGGGAAGGTCGGCCGGGGGATGGCCGCAGAAACTGCGCCGACGCGCTCGAGGTTCCAATGGAGGTAGATGGAGACGGCGGTGACGAGCCCGATGCCCACGATGGCCGCGGGGAAACGCTTCATCTGCCGCGTCGAGCTCACCAGGAAGGCCACGAAGAGGCCGCTCACCACGGCGATCCACGAGACGTGATGCAGCCACGCGGGGCGGTGCATCATCTGCGCGAGCTCGAAGACCCGGTAGTCGAAGCCGAGCACCTCGGGAATCTGGCTGTCGAGCAGCTTGAGACCGACGCCCGTGGTGAAGCCCGCGAGCACCGACTCGGGCACCCGCCGACCCAGCCGGCCGGCGAGCGAGAACGCCAGGATCAGCTGGATGACGCCGATGATGATCGCCGCCGCCGCGACGCCCGTGGCGCCGTACGTGTGGGCGAGGCCGAGCACCATCACGTTGAGCGCCGCCGCGGGCCCGGTGACCTGCAGCCGCGCCCCGCCGAAGGCCGCCGCGATGCTGCCGCCGACGGCGCCCGCGATGAGGCCGGCCACCGGCGGGAGCCCGCTCGCGACGGCGAGCGCGACGTTGAGGGGCAGCGCCACCGCGGCCACCGTGAGGCCCGCCACGAGGTCGGACACGAGGTGCGGTGAGCGGGCGACGTCGCCCCAGGTCCGCGCCCAGTCCACCGCCATCGCGCGCCACCCCGACCGAAGCGCCTCCACCACTCCTCCCTCACGCGCGCCCGGGTTGGACTTCGTCGCGGCCGCGCTGGGGGGATGGCTCATCGGGCCGAGCGGGTGCACAACACGATCCACGGCCACAAGTGCGGGCCAATGTCGGGCTGGACTGCGCCAACCAACCGCACCATGCGGTAAAATGTCGCTCCGGGGATGGTGCTGGCTCGCCCGTCCGGGGTGCGCGCCTGTCGGTGCTATGGTCGCGGGCGTGCTGCTCCTGCTCGACGCGGTCGTGACCTTCCCGGGGGCCGTGTACACGGTGCTGCTGGGGGTCGTGCTGCTGTACTGGCTCTCGATGCTGGCGGGCGCGGTCGACCTCGACGTGCTGGGCGGGGCCGAGCACGGCGGCGCCGACGCCGCGGAGGGGGCGCTCCATGGCGGAGGGGGTGGCGAGGCGCACGGCGGTCACGGCGGGGACGCGGACGGCGGGGACGCGGACGGCGGGGACGCGGACGGCGGTGTGTTGAGCGCCCTCGGCGCGCTCGGGCTGCGCCGGCTCCCCATGACGGTGAGCGTGAGCCTGCTGGTGATCTGGGGCTGGCTCATCAGCGTGCTGGGCACCGTCTCGCTGGCAGAGGCGGCGTCCCACGTGATGCCGTCGGCGGTGTTCCGGGGGCTGCTCTTCGCGGTGGCGCTGGCGGCGTCGCTGAAGCTCGCGAGCGTGTCGGCGCGGCCCATCGCGCCGCTCTTCGTGGCCAACAAGGCCTGCGGCGTGAGCACCTCGTGGGCAAGGTCGCGGAGGTCTCCACGGGTCGGCTCGACGCGGGCTTCGGGCAGGTGCTGGTGGGCGACGGGGGCGCCGGGCTGCTCATCGACGCGCGCCACGAGGGCGGCGCGGCGCTGAAGCGGGGCGACCGGGTGATCGTGACCTCGTGGGATGCGGACAAGGGGTACGTGCTGGTGGAGCCCCTCGACCGCTTCACGGCGCTGCGCGTGGAGGGCTCCGAGGGGCGCGGCGATGCGGCGGAAGAGCGACCGACGAAGTCGGGCGACGACGCGGCGAAGGGGGTGATACGGTAGCCCGGCGTCGGTGGGTCGCGGGCCCGTGAGGCCCGACATGACAGAGGAGTGATTGATGGAGCAGTTGATCCCCATCCTGGTTGCGGTGGTCGCGCTGGTGCTGCTGGCGCTCGGCGTCTTCGCGCTGCTGGCGAGCTTCTATCGGCAGGTCGATCAGGGCTAGGCCCTCCTCGTCAACACGCTGAAGAGCGACCCCCTGGTGACGTTCACCGGGGCCATCGTCTACCCGATCATCCACCGCGCGGAGGTGATGGACATCTCGGTGAAGACCATCGAGATCGACCGGCGCGGGAAAGAGGGGTTGATCTGTAAAGACAACATCCGCGGGGACATCAAGGTCACGTTCTTCGTGCGGGTGAACAAGACCCACGAGGACGTGCTGAAGGTCGCGCAGGCCATCGGGTGCGTGCGCGCGAGCGACCAGGGCACCGTCGAGGGCCTCTTCGAGGCGAAGTTCGCCGAGGCGCTCAAGACCGTCGGCAAGCGGATGAACTTCGAGGACCTCTACAAGGAGCGCGACCACTTCAAGGACGCGATCATCGAGGTCATCGGCAAGGACCTGAACGGGTTCGTGATGGACGACTGCGCCATCGACTACCTGGAGCAGACGCCGATCGAGTCGCTCGACCAGAACAACATCATGGACGCGGAGGGCATCCGGAAGATCACCGACCTCACGGTGACCCAGAACCTCAAGACCAACGAGCTCCGGCAGAAGGAGCGGATGGAGACCGGGTCGCAGAACCTCGCCGGGGACGAGGCCATCTTCCGCTTCGAGCAGAAGCGCTCGGAGGCCGAGGCGCGGAAGAACAAGGAGGTCTCCATCTCGCAGTCGCGCGAGCAGAACGAGGCCCAGCGCATCGCCAACGAGGAGGCCAAGCGCACGCTGCTCGCCCACGAGAAGAACTCCGAGGAGACCCTCGTGGCGCAGCAGGCGCGCGAGCGCGCGGTGCTCGTCGCGATGAAGAGCAAGGAGCGCGAGATCGCCGTCGAGGTCGAGCGGGTCGAGCGCGCGCGGCAGATGGAGGTCACCACCCGGGAGGCCGACGTGGTCGCGCAGCAGATCACCCGGCAGGCCGAGATCGAGCGGCAGAAGCGGGAGATCGCCGAGGTGGTGCGCGGGCGCATCGCGGTCGACAAGACCGTCGCGGAGGAGGAGGAGCGCATCAAGGACGTGCGCGCCATCGCCGAGGCCAGCCGGCACCGCGACACCCTGAAGATCGCGGCGGAGGGCGAGGCCGCGCAGATGACCACGCGGCAGGTGAAGGCGGCGGAGGCGGCCGAGGAGGTCGCCAAGGCGCAGGCGCGGCAGCGGCTGGTGCTGGCCGACGCCGACCTCGAGGTGGCGGACAAGCAGTCGCGCGCGAAGGTGCGGCTGGCCGAGGGGACGCAGGCCGAGGCCTCGGCGGCGGGCCTGGCGGCGGCGCGGGTGCGCGAGGCCGACGCGAAGGCCCTGGAGCTGACGGGCGCGGCGGAGGCGAGCGCCATCCGGGCGAAGATGAGCGCGGAGGCCGCGGGCATCGGCGAGAAGGCCGAGGCGATGAAGGCCCTCGACGGGGTGAGCCGCCAGCACGAGGAGTTCAGGCTGCAGCTGGAGCAGCAGAAGGTGATCGCGCTGGAGTCCATCCGCGCGAAGAAGGACGTCGCGGGCGTGCAGGCGGAGGTGCTCAAGGCGGCCTTCGAGCACGCGAAGATCAACATCGTGGGCGGCGACGGGGCCTTCTTCGAGCGCTTCATCCGCGCGGTGACGGTGGGTCAGTCCATCGACGGCGCGGTGGACCAGAGCGAGGTGCTCAAGGGCTTGATGAGCCAGCTCGGGACGGCCGTCAGCGAAGACGCACCGAAGGACTGATCGCACATGGCCGACGCCTCGCCGGACGCTCCCCCCCCGAACGCGCCGACGGGCGCGGCCACGACGACCACGGATGACCTCGGCGGAAGCTACGAGGTCATCCGGCGGCGGCTGCTCACCACCGCCGAGGCCCTCGCGCAGAGGGCCGAGCAGCTCAACGCGAGGCGCAAGGAGGTCTTCGGCGGCAGCGAGCTCGCGCTCGTCGCGACCGAGCGGGTGCGCACGGAGAACAACTGCCTCCCGCGGGACATCGTCGCGATGGGGTCGCGGCTCCTCGTGGGCTTCAACGTCTTCGTGGGGATGAAGTCCGAGGTGACCGTCCCGGACGTGTTCGCCCTCTTCCGCCTCGACCGCCCCGAAGGGGGCGCGCTCACCCTCGAAGCCCTGCCCATCGAGGACGGCGGGTTCTTCTCCGACGAGCGCTTCCAGAAGGACTTCACCGACCTCTTCCGCTACGTGCGCGACGCCCGCCTCGGGCAGCTCCGGCGCAGCGACCAGCGGCTGCTCGCGGTGTTCACCACGGGGACGGGCGAGCGCGACAAGCGGGTGCTCCGCTGGGGCATCGACGCGGGGGGGAAGGTCTCGTACATCGACGCGCGCGGCGAGGACGACCACGTCCACCCGCGCGCCCACGACTTCGTCTGGAAGGTCACCACCCGGGACGACCAGGTGCAGGGGCGGCACCCCCATGTGTCGATCCTCGACGAGGTCTTCGTCGAGACCATCGGCGGCGACCTCACCATCAAGGTCGAGAACAACACCTCGTCGGGCCAGGGGCTCTACTCGGAGCCCGTCGAGGACGCCAACCAGGCGCTCGACGACGCGCAGATCGCGTACGCCCGGCTGGGCGCGCTGATCCTCATCCGGGTGAAGCCGTACCGCGAGACGGCGTCGCGGTATTTCATCTTCAACCCGCGGCGCAAGCAAGTGCTGCGGGTCGACTCCATCGAGCAGGCCTGCCTCGCGCTGCCCGAAGACCAGGGGGTGCTCTACCCCGACGGCTATTACCTGCTCACGGGCGAGAGCAAGCGCTTCGAGACCGACGGCGGCCCGATGCGCTTCGAGCGCGTGGTGAAGGCGCCCAACGGCGAGGACGTGCTCTACGTCTTCTACCGCGACGCCGACGGGAGCTACCTGCTCTTCCCGTACAACCTCATCCGCAAGGAGGTGGCCACGCCCATCGCCTGCCACGGGTATTCGCTCTTCGAAGACGGCACGCTCATCGTGGTGCGCGCGGCCCCGGGCGACGAGGCCACGCGGGTGCACCCGATGCAGGTGTGGCGCACGCCCTTCACGTCGGCGGAGTTCGCTGCGGCGGCGCCGACGACGGGGTCGTTCCTGGCGAAGGTGGGCAACCCCGACCTCGTGCGGGGCATCTCCGAGTCGCTCTCGCTGAAGCGCCTGGCCGGCACCGCGGCCCCCAACCGGCAGACCTGGGAGGACCTCATCGGGGCCAGCGGGCGGATGGTGGACGCGTTCCACTGGCTGGGCCACCCGGAGTGCTTCGACCTGCTCTCGACCCTGAAGGAGCTGCGCGGCATCGCCGAGCAGATCATCGACGAGTTCGAGAAGGTCGAGGCCATCCGGCGGCGCGCGGTGGACGCCCTCGCGAAGGCCGAGGAGCACCAGAAGGAGCTGCTCTCGGCGCGCCCGGAGGACATCAAGTCGGCGGCGGAGTTCATGGCCGCGCTCACGGCGCTGCGGCGCCAGCGGGGCTCCCTCGGGACGCTGCGCGAGCTGCGCTACATGGACCTCCCCCGGGTCGACGCGCTCGAGGCCCAGGTGGACGCCCGCTTCAAGGAGACGAGCTTCGCCGCGGCGGACTTCCTCTCCGGCGGCGACTCGCTCAAGCCGCTGCTCGACGCCATCGCGACGGCGGTCGACCGGGCGGGCAAGGCCGCGCGCACGGTGGAGCTCGCGCCGGTCTCGAAGGAGGTCGACACCGTCCACGAGGGCCTGACCGTGCTCTCCGAGACCGTGGCGGGCCTCGAGGTCGACGACCCGACGATGCGCACCCGCATCCTCGACGCGGTGAGCGAGGTGTTCGCGCAGCTCAACCGGGCGCGCGCGATCGTGCAGGCCCGCGCCAGGGAGCTTCGCGGCTCCGAAGGGCGCGCCGAGTTCGGCGTGCAGGTGAAGGTCTTCCAGCAGGCGGTGCAGAGCGCGCTCGCGGTCGCCGACTCGCCGGAGAAGTGCGACGCGTCGCTCTCCCGACTGCTGGTGCAGGTCGAGGAGCTCGAGGGCCGCTTCGGGGAGTTCGACGAGTTCGCCGCCGAGCTCGCGACGAAGCGCGAAGAGCTGCACGACGCCTTCAGCGCGCGGCGCCAGACCCTGCTCGACGAGCGGCAGAAGCGCGCGCAGAACCTCCTCAACGCCGCCGACCGCATCCTCCAGGGGGTGCTGCGCCGCGCGCGGGCCTTCACGTCCGCCGAGGAGCTCAACGCCTTCTTCGCGGGCGACCCGATGGTCGCCAAGGCGCGCGACCTCGTCGAGCAGCTCCGCGGGCTCAACGACACCGTGAAGGCCGACGAGGTCGACGGGCGCATCCGCTCGGCGAAGCAGGACGGCCTGCGGGCCCTGCGCGACCGGAGCGATCTCTTCGAGGGCGCCGACAACGTCATCAAGCTCGGGCGCCATCGGTTCTTCGTGAACACGCAGCCCCTGGAGCTGACCATCGTGCCGCGCGAGGGCGCGCTCGCGGTGCACCTCACCGGCACGGACTACTTCGAGCCCATCGAAGACCCGGTGCTCCACGAGGCGCGCGACCTCTGGGAGCAGGCGCTGCCGAGCGAGTCGCCGGAGGTCTACCGCGGCGAGTACCTGGCCTACACGGTGCTGAGCGAGGCGCTGCGCGGCGAGCGGGGCGCCTCCCTCGACCGGCTGAAGCAGGAGGCGCTCACCGGGGGCGCGCTGCTGGCGACGGTGCGCGCGGCGGCGGCCGACCGGCACGACGAGGGCTACGAGCGCGGCGTGCACGACGTGGACGCGGCGGCCATCCTGGCGAAGCTGGTGGCGCTGCTGGGCGCGGCCGGGACGCTGCGGCACGAGAGCGGCGCGCGGGCCCTCGGGGTGCTGCACCTCTCGACCCTCGACGACACCACGCGAGCGCTGCTCACCCGGCGCTGCCGGAGCGCGGCGCGGCTGCGGGCCATCACCGGCGCGGCCGAGGCGCAGGACGAGATCACCCGCGAGCTCACCGCGGCCATCGCGGCGACGAGCGCGCACTGGCGGCTGCCGGCGAGCGAGGGCGAGCGGCGGCGGGCGGGGCGCTACCTCGTCGACGAGCTGGGCGGGGGGCGGACGAAGTGCGTGCTCTCGGGCGAGGCCGTGGCGCTGCGTGACGCCTTCCTGGGGGCGGCGCACGAGGCCGGGGCGCGGCTGCCCTTCGAGGACGACGTGCGGGCGATGGAGAAGTTCCCGGCGGAGGTGCTGGCCCTCGCGCTGCGCTGGGTGGAGGGCTTCGCGGCCCGCACGCCGGGGGGCCCGGCCTTCGCCCGCGAGGTGGCCGTCGCGCTGGTGACGGGCAAGCGGGTCGAGCGCGAGGCGTCGAGCGCCCACCTGGAGGCCGCGGTCGAGGGGCTGCTCGGGCAGCACCCGCGGGTGCGAGAGCGCACGCTGGCGCTGCGGCTGGACGAGTTTCTCGCGCGGCTGGAGGGCTACGTCGAAGACCGGCTGCCGCGGTGGCGGGCGTACCGCAAGGCGCGCACGGAGGTGGCGGCGCGGGAGCGGCACCGGCTGCGGCTCGACGAGTTCGCGGCGCGGGTGCTCTCGAGCTTCGTGCGCAACCAGCTCATCGACGAGGTGTACCTGCCGCTGGTGGGCGCCAACCTGGCCAAGCAGCTGGGCGCCGCGGGCGACGCCAAGCGCACCGACCTCATGGGCCTGCTGCTGCTCGTGTCGCCGCCGGGCTACGGCAAGACGACCCTGATGGAGTACGTCGCCAGCAAGCTGGGGCTGGTGTTCGTGAAGGTGAACGGGCCGTCGCTGGGCCACGGGGTGGTGAGCCTCGACCCGGTGGAGGCGCCCAACGCCACGTCGCGACAGGAGGTCGACAAGATCAACCTCGCGCTGGAGATGGGAAACAACGTGATGCTGTACCTGGACGACATCCAGCACACGAACCCGGAGCTGCTCCAGAAGTTCATCTCGCTCTGCGACGGGTCGCGGCGGGTGGAGGGCGTCTGGAAGGGCCGGACGCGCACCTACGACCTCCGCGGCAAGCGCTTCTGCGTGGTGATGGCGGGCAACCCCTACACCGAGTCGGGCGAGCGCTTCCGCATCCCCGACATGCTCGCCAACCGGGCCGACACGTACAACCTCGGGGACATCCTCGGCGGCCGGGACGACGCCTTCGCGCGCTCGTACCTGGAGAACGCCCTCACCTCCAACGCCACCCTCGCCCCGCTCGCGGGCCGAGACCCGAAGGACCTCGACAAGCTCATCCGGATGTCCGGCGGCGAGGCGATCCCGTCGACCGAGCTCGCGCACCCGTACAGCGCCGCGGAGGTCGCGGAGGTCACCGCCGTGCTGCGCAACCTCACGCTCGCCCAGCGGGTGCTGCTGGCCGTCAACGCGGAGTACATCCGCAGCGCGTCGCAGGAGGACAGCTACCGCACGGAGCCCGCGTTCAAGCTCCAGGGCAGCTACCGCAACATGAACAAGATCGCCGAGAAGGTGGTCTCCGCGCACACGGCCGACGAGGTCCAGGGGCTCATCGACGACCACTACGCGAGCGAGTCGCAGACGCTCACCACGGGCGCCGAGCAGAACCTCCTCAAGCTGGCCGAGCTGCGCGGCCGGGTGAGCGAGGCGCAGCGCGCCCGCTGGGAGGCGATCAAGAAGGAGTTCGCGCGTCAGAAGCGCGTCGGGGGCAAGGACGAC
>CAIOSS010001420.1 GCA_903860995.1 uncultured delta proteobacterium
CCTTCCAGTCCGACTCCACGAAGGACGACGCGACGACGCGGAGTCCGGAGGGCAACGTCTCGTCCGCGGGCTTCCATCGGCCGCGGCTCGACGCGACGAGGGCCTCGAGGTCGAGCCCCGCGAGCGTGGGGGGGTGCGTAGGGTCCGACGGGCGCGCGGCGCGCTCGGCCAGGATGTTCGCGGCGCCCTGGGCTCGGTCCCCTCGGCCGAAGGGAATCAGCGCGCCCGCGTCGTCGAAGCGTGCGCACGTCTGGAGCTCGGCGGGCGCCGGCTCGGGGAAGGCGCCGAGCACGACGCCGTCGTCGATGCCGACGACGCTGAAGTCCGACCGGAGAATCGCCCCGCCGACGAAGGCCACCGCGTCGCGCGCCTCCCGCAGCCGCACGAACTCTCCCGCGGCCCCCACGCGATGGACGGTCGTCGCGTCGCCGAGCGCGACGAGCACGCGCCACCCGTCCACCGTCCACGCCGCGGCGCGCACGGTGCTGCCCGCGGGCACCGAGGCGGTCCACCGCGTGGCGCCCTCGCGGTCGATGCAGGCGACCTGCGGGCCGCCCACGACCAGCACCTCTGTCGGGCCGAAGTGCGTTCGCGCCTCGCCACCGAACGCGAGCGCGGTCGTCGTGACCCGGAACGGGCGCCCGTCGACGACGACCTGGTCGGTCGCGCTGGGAGCGTCGGGCGGCGCGGCGAGGCGGGCGATGGTGCGCCCGTCGTCGCTGCAGATCGCCGCCCGGCCGCCACGAACGACGGAGTACCAACCGGCGGCGTCCCAGGCCCCCTGAAATCCGCTGCTGGTCGCGCGGCTCGCTCGACCGGTGGCGAGGTCGCGCCGTTCGCCCGAGGACTCCCACTTGCCGACCAGCGTGTACCCGATGACCGGGCTGACGCCCCACTGAAGCGCCGTCGGACCGCAGGGAAACACGTCGCGGGCGCTCGGCGCGTCGAGCCACAGGTAGTCGCCAGTGAGTGCGCCGCGCGCCCAGATCGCCTGCTTGCTCAGCGCGACCACGACCGGGCGCCCGCCAAGCATGGCGAGCAGGCACGCCGTCGGGTTCGCACCGGTATACAGCGTGTTCGTGAGCTCGCGGGTAGACCCGCGGTAGATCAGCGCGACACGAGGTTCGAAAATCGCTACGTAGTCATCGGCCTGCTGGATGACAGCGTCAGGATCGATGGTCGTCACTGGGGGCGCACGGGACGTAGCTCGGGCTGCCGAGCGCCGGACTCGCCTCGGCCGCACCCTTCTCGAAGACCACAAGCGCCGCGAGGAGGGAGCCGGCCTCGGAGAGGGGCAGCAGGCCGCGGGCATCCGGGCTCACGCGGGCATCGACGATGGCGGCCCGAAGAAAGACGTTGGCGAGAAGATCAGGCACGGACCCGAGGGTCACCGCATCCAGCGGTACCAGCCGAAGCCCGCGCGCTCGACGATGCCGTCCTTGATCAGTTGACGGAGCTTCGCATCGGTGTACCCGCGCGCCCGGAGCTCGGAGGTCATCATTTCCTGCCCCCGCGTTGGCGTCGAAGGTGAGGGTGAGGGTGAGGGCGAAGGCGAGGGCGCGGGTGCGGGTGCGGGTGCGGGCGCGGGCGCGGGTGCCGGTTCGATCGGCGCCGCGGCGGCGACCTTCGCGCGCTTCGGCGCAGGCTTCGCGCCCTCCGGCGGCGGC
>CAIOSS010001421.1 GCA_903860995.1 uncultured delta proteobacterium
AACCCGGGCATCAAGGTCTTCGTCCGAGGGATGCAGAAGGTCGAAGTGGCCGCGGAGGTCCTGAGCGCGTACCGAGCCATGATCGCGGTGCCTACATCTCGCGACCCTTCTGGCTAATGCGTAGCCATTCATGGAGAGGGGGCTGGGGGTGAGGTCTCGCGAAGGCGTGCACCCAACCCATCGGGCCAACGCTCTAGAAGCCCGGCAGCCGGAGCTGCACGCCCTGCTGGCACCGCCGCGTCAGGCGCTGCACCCGCTTCGCCAGCGCCGACGGGGGCTCCGCGCCGTGGGCCTGGTGCGCGTGCTCCAGCGCGCGGTGCGCGTCGTCGAGGTCGCGCTCGTAGCAGCGCGCCAGCTCCAGGTGGATGGCCGGGTCGTGGGGCGCCAGGGCCAGCGCCGCCAGCAGCCGCCCGCTGCGGCCCAGCGCGTCGCCCGTCTTGTGGTGCGCCCGCGCGGCGATGAGGTGCGCCGCGCGCGAGGCGTCCCCCTGGCCGTGCGAGAGCGCGTCGGCCGCGTGCGCGATGGCCCCCGCGTGGTCGCCCGCGCGCAGCGAGGTGCGGGCCATGCCGACGTGGTCGTCGGCCTCGAAGCGCCCTTCGGAGGGCGCGCGCGCGACGCGGGCGGCGAGCTCGCCGGTGAGGGCGGCCAGGGCCACGAGGTCCCAGAGGTTGTGGCGCACCACGGGGACGACGCCCGCCCGGTCGCCCTCGCGGAGGTAGCGGCGGTAGCGCTCGGGGATGTCCTCCCCGGCCACGTCGTCGAGGCGCTCGAAGCGCAGCACGTCGCGCTCGAGGGTGGTGAGCGAGCAGCGCTCCACCCGGGCGCCGTAGATGCGCCGCGCGACGTGCAGGAGGTCGAGGTGCGGCGGCAGCGCCGGGGGCTCGACCCGCGCCAGCACGAAGCGCGAGCGCAGCAGCGGGAGGTCGAAGCTCTTGCCGTTGAAGGTGATGAGCGCCGAGGCGCCGGCGACGAGGGCGGCGACGCGGGACAGCAGCGCGGCCTCGGCGTCGGGGTCGTGCACGAAGAGCTGCTCGACCACGAGCTCGTCGTCCTCGAAGTAGGCGACGCCCACCAGGAAGGCGAGGGTGCCGGTGCCGCCCGACAGGCCCGTGGTCTCGGTGTCGAGGAAGAGCGCGCGGGCCACGTCGACGCCCGCGAGGGCGGCGTCGAGGCCCAGCGTGGCGAGCGCCTCGCCGCGGGCCGCGAGGGCGCGCTGCACCGGCACCGCGCCGTGCTTCGCCGCGGGGTCGAGCCGGGTGCGCGAGCGGTGCAGGGTGCCGTGCTCGGACTCCGTCGGCGCGAAGGGCCACGGCGCGGCGTCGTGGAAGAGTGCGACGTCGGCCCCGACGGAGGCCCGCGCGAGGCGCCCGCGGCGGCGCTGGAGCTGCACCCGCAGCGCGTCGAAGACCGACGCCTCGGCGGGAGACGGCGCGGGCGCCACGGGGACGTCGGGGACCGGCTCCGGGGGCGGCGGCGCCGCGGGGGCGCGGGCGGCGAGGCGGGCGAGCTTGCGTTGGAGGTCCATCGGCGCGGGGTGTAGGGGAGGGATGGACGGTATACCCCCGCGCCGACGGGGGGCGCTACCGGCCGGGCGCCGGGGTTCTCGGAGGGACAGGGTCGGTGATGTGGAACTCCACCCGACGGTTCATCGCCCGGCTGGCCAGGGTGATGTTGGGGCGCAGCGGGCGCGTCGGGCCGAGGCCCTGCGCTTCGAGGCGGCCGCCCTCGACGCCGTGCTCGGTGAGCCACGCGACGACGCTCTGCGCGCGGCGCTGGGAGAGGTCCATGTTGTGGGCCTGCGGGCCGGTGTTGTCGGTGTGCCCCTCGACGCGCACCCGGCGGATCTGCGGCGCGAGGCGCAGCGCGTCGGCCACGGCCTGGAGGATGGCGCTGCTGCGCGGCAGGAGCCGGTCGCTGTTGTTGGCGAAGAACACCGGGCGGTTGATGCGGATGAGCCCGCCGGTGACGAGCACCAGCCCGGGGCAGCCGTTCTGCCGGGGGTTGGCGCTGGGCGCGCCCGGCCGGTCGGGGCACGCGTCGGTGGAGTCGGGCACCGCGTCGTTGTCGCGGTCCGACGCGGGGCAGCCCGGTCGGGTGGGGTCGGGCATCGACCCTTGCGGCTCCTGCGGGCACTGGTCGGCGTGGTCGCGCACGGTGTCGCTGTCCGCGTCGCCGTCGGGGCATCCGCGGCGGTCGGGGTCGGGCGTCGCGCCGGCCGCGACGGTGGCGCAGGCGTCCTCGTGGTCGAAGACGCCGTCGCCGTCGCCGTCGGCGGCGGGGCATCCCGCGCGGCGGGGGTCGGGGTGCTCGCCCGGGACCTCCGTCGGGCACGCGTCGTCGCCGTCGAGCACCCCGTCGCTGTCCCGATCGGGCGGCG
>CAIOSS010001422.1 GCA_903860995.1 uncultured delta proteobacterium
GCGGGCACGGCGAGGTCGACGGCGTGCGCGAACTCTCCGACGGCGACCCGGTGCGAGACATCCACTGGGCCAAGACGGCGGCGACGGGCAAGCTGGTGGCGCGCGAGCGGCGGCGCGAGGGCGCGCGCGCGGTGCGCATCGAGGTGGCCAACCGGCTGGGCGACGCGACGGGCGACGAGCCGCAGCGGCGGGCGTCGCTCCAGCGGGTGGAGGACGAGATCCGGCGCGCGGCGGGTGCTGCGCTCGACGCGCTGAAGGGCGGGGCGTCGGTGCAGCTCGTGGCGCAGGTGGCGCCCTTCGAGGGGGTCGGCACGATGCAGGCGCGGCCGTCGTCCGGGGCGGCCGACCGGGTGCTGTCCTTCCTCGCGCGGCTGCCGCCCGAGCCCGTGCTGCCCGACGAGGCAGAGCTCGACGGGCGGCGGAAGGTGAAGCCCTCGTGAGGTTCTCGCAGGTCCACAAGTTCGCGGTGTTCACGCTGGCGGTGCTGGGCCTCGTGGCGCTCGGCGCGGGCGGCGAGATGCCGATGCTCAGCCTCGGCCTCACCGCCGTCGGGGTCTTCGCGAGCTGGTTCGTCGAGGGCGAGCTCCTCCAGTCCGAGCGCTACGGCCGCGCCTGGAACATCGCCCTCGTCCTCGCCCTCGCCGCGCAGGTCTCCCGCGCGCTCTTCTTCGGCGCCGAGGCGCTGCTCACCATCGTGGAGTTCGCCGCGCTGCTGCAGGTCAACCGCCTCGCCAACCGGCGGACGGCCCGCGACTACCAGCAGATCACCCTGCTCGCGATCCTCCAGCTCATCGCGGCGACGGTGCTCGGCGGCGGGCTCTCCTACGCCCTCTGCTTCGTGGGCTTCGTCATCGCCACCCCCTGGGCGATGACCCTCGGTCACCTCCGCCGCGAGATCGAGGGCAACTACCTCGCCGACGCGCGCGCCGGCCGCGCGGGCGTGCCCATCGACGTCGCGCGCATCCTCCGCTCGCGGCGCGTGGTGGGCGTCGGCCTGCTCGCCGGCTCGTCGGTGCTGGCGGTGCCGATCTTTCTGCTCACGGCCGTCATCTTCGTGCTGTTTCCGCGCATCGGGCTGGGCATCCTGACGGTGCGCTCGCGGGCCGACACCGTGATGGCGGGCTTCGGCAACAGCGTCGACCTGAGCGGCCACGGCACCATCCGCTCGGACCAGACCATCGTGCTGCGCGTGCAGCCGCCCAACCTCCCGGCGAACCCGCCGCTGGTGCGCACGTTCCGCCTGCGCGGCACGACCTTCGACACCTACAACGGCACCTCGTGGTCGCGGCGGCCCAACCTGGGCGGCAACCAGCGGCGCGTCGACCGCGAGGGCACGCTCTACTCGCTCACCCGCTTGCCCGATCCCGACCGCGACCTCGCCGTGCGCATCGTGCTCGACCCGCTCGAGCCCCCGGTGGTGCCGGTGCTCGACGGCGCGGTGGGCTTCCGCATCGACGCGCGCTTCGAGGGCGGCTTCCCCCGCTATGCCGACCTCATCATCGACCACGATGACGGCATCCGTTACAGCAGCAACGACGGCATCGGGCTGGTGTACACGGCCTTCCTGGGCGCGGCCCCGGCGCGGCCGCTGGGCCGGCAGCGACTCGACGAGCGGCGCGCGGACTTCAACGCGCGCTACCTCCAGCTGCCGGCCGGCCTCTCGACGAGGGTGCGCGACCTCACGCAGCGCGTGATGGGCGCGGAGACCACCACCCTTGGGCGCGCGCGCGCCGTCGAGCGGCACCTCGCGCGCTGGCGCTACACCCTGCAGCTGGAGAGCGGCGGCGCGGCCCGCCCGCTGGAGGACTTCCTCTTCCGCACCCACGCCGGGCACTGCGAGTACTTCTCGACGGCGATGGCCGTGATGCTCCGCACGGCGGGCATCCCGACGCGCAACGTCACGGGCTTCCTCGGCGGCACCTTCAACCGCTACGGGCGCTTCTACGCCGTGCGCCAGGGCGACGCGCACAGCTGGGTCGAGGTCTGGGACGCGAACGACGGCTGGGTGACCTTCGACCCCACGCCGCCGGCGAGCGAGATGCCGATGGTGCGCACCGGGGTCCTGGCGGAGCTCGACGCGGTGGTCGAGGCCCTGCGCATGCGGTGGCGCCACTACGTGGTGGATTTCGACCTCGGGATGCAGGCGCAGCTCGCCCGGCGGGTGTGGCGCTTCTTCGAGCAGCGGCGCCGGCACGACACGATCTCCAACCGGGTGCTCGAGCGCGGACGCGCGGTGCATGTCTCGTCGGCCGTGCCGTGGAAGCGCCTGGCGGGCGTGGGCCTCGGGGCGCTGACGCTCGGGGCGCTCGCGTGGCAGCTGTACGCGTGGCGGCGCATCGGCCGCGGCGCCCTCGGCGCTCCGCCCTCGGTGGCGGTGAAGGACGCCCAGCAGCTCGCGCGGGCGCTCGACCTGGCGCTGGTGGCGCGGGGCGTCGCGCGGCCCGCCAACCGCACGCCGCTCGCGTGGGCGCAGGAGCTGACCCGACGGGGAGACCCCATGGCCCCGCTCGCGACCCGGGCGGCGGAGCGCTACACGGCCGCGCGCTTCGGGGCCGACGCGCTCACCCGCGCGGAGCTCGACGCGCTGAAGGCCGAGCTCAAGTCGGCGGCGTCGCAGGCTCCGTCGGCTCCGTCGGCTCCGTCGGCTTCAGCGTAGCGGGCCCGTCGGCGATGGCCGCCTCGATGGCCGCGAGCGGCTGACGAAGCAGGAGGGCGAGGATGGTCGCGAGCTGCGGGCGGTCGACGAAGGCCCGCCAGGTCTCCTCCGGGGTGACCACCGCGAGGTAGCCCGACACGAGGTCGGTGTCGACGCGGCAGAGGGTGCCGGCGGTGGCGATGCGCTCGATCGACGGGGCCTCCCGGGCGGTCGCCTCGCGCCAGTGGCGGGCGGCCTCCGCGACGCGGGCCGTGGCGCTCTCGACGGGCTCGGTGAAGAGCGCGGCGAGCAGCGGGTCGAGGAGCTTCGGCTTGCGGGCCGGAGAGGCGTCGGACTCGGCCGCGAGGTCGGTGGCGAGCTCGATGTCGGCGGCGTCGAGCGAGGCGAGGATGGCTGGGTCTTCGAGCGGGTCGCGGGTCATGGCGGTGCGCGCGGAGGGGTCTATCACGGGTTCCGGGGGTCGGGAGATCGCGTGATGCTCGCGCGCGGCGCGACGTATCATGGCGTCGGAGACCCCCTTCGCATGAACCACCGACCGATCCATCTCGTGCTCGCCCTCCTCGCGGCCCCGGGCCTCGGGTGTCAGCGTGATCGCGCACCGGCGCCCGCGCCCGCGGTGCAGCCGGGGCCCAACGCCCTCGGCCCCGACGGTCGGCCCCGGGCGGGCTCCACCCCGGCGCCCGGGCGCAGCGATCGCGTGGCCCTCGCCGTCGGCCTCGTCGAGGGCCGGGTGAAGCCGCCCGACGACAAGCCCAACGACGACGACGACCGCCACCGCGTTCACCCCGAGTGGTACCCCACCGGGCAGCCGAACAACCCCTACCCCGCGGGCACGGTGATCCCCACTGCGCCGCCTCCGCCGGGGCTCTCGATCACCCCGCTCCCGTCGACGCAGGGCCTGCCTGCGACAACCGGGCAGGGCGTTCCGCCGCCGGTCGTGGGCAACGGGGTCTCCATGGTGCCGATGGGTCAGCCCACCGCGCCTGTCCCCACCGCCCCGACGCCGGGGCGTCAGCCCTCGCCGCAGCCCATCGTCGGCAACGGCGTGACGATGACCCCCATCCCCGCGCCCGGCGCCCCTGCGCCCGGCGTCCCCGCGCCCGGCGCCCCTGCGCCCGCGCGCCCCTCGGTTCCGGCGGGCACCGGGGCCGTCGCGCAGACCTTCCAGGGCACCCTCGATGCGTCCGCCGAGCGCGACGCTGAGGGGCGCTTCTTCCGCGTGCACCAGGTGTCCCTCCAGCGCGGGTCGCGCGTGGCGGTCACGATGCAGAGCGCGCAGTTCGACACCCTGCTGCGCGTCGAACCCCCGACCGGCGACGCCGTCGACAACGACGACGTGGCCCGCGACGACACCAACTCCCGCGTCGATTTCACCGCGCCCATCGACGGCCGCTACCGCGTGGTGGCCACCTCGTACGCCCCGGCCACCGCGGGCTCCTACACCATCCAGGTGAGCGCCGGCGCGCCGGGCCAGGGGCTCATGGTGACGGGCGCCAACGGCAACGCCCCGGACGCGCAGACGGGCCCCGGCGGCACGCTCCACCCCGGCACGCCGGTGAACGAGTACCTCACGCCGGGCGATCCCTCGTCGGGCGGGCGCTTCGTCCGCGGGTACCGCCTCGAAGGGCGCCAGGGCGACATGGTCACCCTGCGGCTCACCTCGGCGGGCTTCGACCCGACGCTCGCGCTCGTCGCCCCCAACGGCCAGCGCTGGACCAACGACGACACCACCCCCCAGGACACCAACAGCACCATCTCCATGACCCTCCCCGCGGGGGGCTCGTACCGGGTGGAGGTGTCATCGTACCGCCCCGGGGCGACCGGCGCCTTCGCGCTCTCGCTCAGCTCGTCGGCGCGGCCCACGGTGGCGGCCAACGGGGCGCCCGCGGGCAACGTCGCGGGGCGCGCGGGCCAGGGCAACATGTACGGGGTCTTCGTGGGCATCTCCGACTACGGCGGCCGGGGCAACCTGTACGGCTGCGCCGACGACGCGCGGCAGCTCGCGCAGTCGTACATCAACGCCCACCTCGGGGCCGCGCCCAACTTCGTGGTGCTCACCGACGCGGAGGCCACGACCGCCGCCGTGAGCCAGGCCTTCCAGGCGATGAGCGCGCGGGTGGGCCCCAACGACGTGTTCATGTTCTTCCACTCGGGGCACGGCAACCGGGCCGCGTCGCAGGACGCCGCCGCCGACCCCGACGGCTACGTCGAGACCATCGTGCTGCGCGACGGCGAGATCAACGCCCACCAGATGGCCACGCTCTTCGAGGGCGTGCGCGCGGACGTGAACATGCTCGCGCTCGACAGCTGCTACTCCGGCGGCTTCGCGCGGGCCTTCGGCTCGTCGCGCAACCGCTTCGGGATGTACAGCTCCGAGGAGGACGTCCTCTCGCAGGTGGCGCAGCGCTTCCAGGCCGGCGGCTACCTCTCGTACTTCCTCCGCCGCGGGGTCTCCGAGGCCGACAACAACCGCGACGGCGCGGTGCGCGCGGGCGAGCTCGCGGACTACCTCCACCGGCAGTACGCCCAGAACCTCCAGCAGATGCAGACCCAGGACGGCCAGGACGTCGAGACCTGGCAGCACCTGGTCATCAACCGCTCGGGCGTGGCGCTGAGCGACCAGCTCTGGCGCTTCCCCCTGGTGGCCGCGCGGTAGCCGCTCAGCGCCGGGTGAAGTCGCCCCAGAGCCGCTCGAACTCGTCGCGGAAGCGCTCGACCACGGCGCGCTCGGCCGTGACGACGACGTTCTCCTGGTTGTAGTTGGCGGCGCTGCGGGTCCAGTTGTAGCTGCCCGACAGCAGGCGCGCGCCGTCGTAGACCGCAAACTTGTGGTGCATGTGCGAGTCGGTCTGATCGAGCCGCACCTCGATGCCCGCGCGCCGCAGCGGCTCGATGTCCGATCCCTCGTCCATGGACTTGTCGTTGTCGCTGATCACGCGGATCACCACACCCCGGCGCCGCGCGTCGAGCATGGCTGCGCGGATGCGGTCGTCGGTGATGGTGAACACGCACACGTCCACGGTGCGCCGGGCCCGCGCGAACTCGTCGCGAATCAGGTCGAGGCAGTCCTCCCCCGGGCTGAAGGCCACCCGGCCCAGGTCCCTCGCCGGGCCCTCCGGGGCCTTCACTGCCGCCGCGGGCTTCGGGGCGGGCGCGGCGTCGCGGGCGAGCTCGGCCAGGCCGAGCACCCACGCGAAGGTGTCGCGCATGCGGCCATCCGTCAGCGCGGCCTGGGCCAGCACGATCGCTTGCCGCAGAAGAGGGTGACGGTGTCGGGGTCGAGCGCGCGTTGCCGCACCACGCGCTCGATCGAGGCGCGGGTGACCGGCCCGATGCGGGGGTCGTTGAGGGTCTGTTGGAGAAGCGCCTCGAGCTCGCGTGCAGCCATCGGGATCGGTCTTGAGCCTCCGGCGCCAACTCTACACGGCGGCGGGATTCAAGCGGTGGTGCGCTCGGGAGCGGGCTTCTTCGCCGCGGCGACGGCGGCGGCGGCGGCGGCGGGGGTCGAGCCGGCGGGGACGAGGATGATGTTGCCGTCCCCGTCGACCATTGGCGTCCCGTCAGGACCGAAGACGACCTCCATGTCCTGATCGCCGGAGCCCGAGCCGTCGCTCGAGGTCGCACGCTGCACGCGCTTCACGGCCTTCTCCCGCTGCTTCTCCTGCCGCGCCATTTCCTTCTGACGCTTGGCCATGGACGGTCTGCCATTGGTACTCATGGATTCCTCACTTCCGGCGCGCGGCCCTCGAACGGAACGCGGCGCCCTGTCGCCCGATGTTTCATGGGTCGTCCCGCGCGTGGGCAAAGCCTGGATCATGCTCGGACGTTGGTCACGACCGACGGAGGCTGCGCGAGACTCTGCGCTCAACCTGACACACCTCGGCCGCCGGGCACCGGGTTTTCGACAGCACCCCCCCGCTCCGGGGGGTGTCCGCGGGCCTCCGTCGGGTTCCTCAGCCCTCGTCGCCGAGGCCGAAGAGTGCCCTCTGGCCCTCGTCGCCGTTGTGATTGAGCTGCCAGTACGGTAGGCGCGCAGTGCGCACGAGGCGCACGTCCTCGCCGTCGGAGGACTGCCAACCCAGCACCCGGTGCGCGCCCTCGGCCTCGACGTCCACGGTGCGGGTGAACTCACCATAACGCAGCACGAAGCGGTGCACCGCCGCGCCGTCGCGCTGCGCCCGCGAGCGGGTGATGGTGGCCTCCACGGCGGCCGTGGGCCGGTGCGCCCGACGGATGGACCACAGCGACGGCACCAGCGCCCCGCGCCAGTCGCCGCCGCCCGCGAAGGGCCCGTCGAGCTCGCGCAGCTGGATGAGCAGGGCGTCTTCGTAGAGGGTGCCCGCGGGGGTGGCGACGTCCCGGCGTCGCTCGCCCTCCTGGGCGAAGTACGACATCACCTGCTCGGCCGCCCGCCCGTCGCCGGGCCACACGCCGTGGAAGACGTGGCCGCACCACTCCTGCGCGCTCAGGGTGATCTTCACCGGCGCGAAGGCCTCGTCGCGGTAGCGGTCGACCGGCGCAAACACCGACGTCAGCACCGAGTACGGGTACACCCCCGTCTGGAAGCGCAGCGACGCGTTGAGCTTCAGCACGCCGACCCGGTGCGGCGCGTCGACCGCGTCGTCCTTCACCCAGGTGCGACGGTCCATGGGCTCGGTGACGTAGATGAGCACCAGCTCGGCCTCGCGCATCTCGCCGTAGCGGTTGACCCGCGCGCGGTAGCCCGAGAGCTCCGCCCGCCCGTCGCTCCACGCCCGGGTGAAGGCCTCCCCGGCGCTCACCCTCGGGCGCTCGGGCCACGCCGGGAGCCCCCCGGCTGACGGCCCCGCCGCCACGGGCGAAGGCCCTGGCCGCGAACACCCCCCGAGCAAACCCAGCACCACCCCCAGCACCACCCGCATCGACCGCATCGCCGCAGTCTATGCGCCCGTCAGGTCCCCAGCGCACGGCAGGAAACGGCGCCTCCGGGCGCGCACCTCCCGCAGCAGCTGCGTCCCGTCGAGGCCGCTCATATGGATGTCGCTCACCGCGACGTCGAAGCCCCCGGCGATTGCGCGGCTCATCGCCCGACGCAGCGCGGGCTCGTCGTCGAGCCCGACGCCCCGACCCAAGACGGCCTCCGCAGGGGGGGCGAACATTTCCTTCCCCGGCGTCATCACATCTCCGTCGGCGACGGCGGCGACGCCCGGTAGTGCGCGGCACGGCTTCAGTTGATGTACCGACGGGCAGCGGGCGCGTTAGAGTGGCCGCGGGAGAAACACCATGGCCAAACTCGACCTCCGCCTCCGTGACCTGGATACGGCAGAGTTGCTCATCGCGTCGTTCGAGAGCGAGCACGATGCTGCGACGTGGCTGCGCGAGCGGCCGCCCATGATGGAGGTGCTCGGGCTCATCGCCGAGTCGTCCGACCCGACGATGCACCAGATGTTGCGCGCGGCGGTGCGGCCGCTCGACCCCGACGAGGCCGAGGTCGTGCGGCGGATGGACGAGGCGGACGCTGTCGCCCGCGCGGAGAGGGAGGTCGAGCACGCGCGCCGCGCCGCCGCGGAGGCCGAGGCGCACCGGGCGGCGATGCGCGCCGCCGACCCCGCGCGGCCGATGCAGATCTCCTGGGCCCTCGCCGACGGGTTCGCGGTGATGGACCCGGCGGACGAGCGGGAGATCTCGCAGGCCGTGACGGACGCGGTGCTCGAGTGGGTGCGCGAGCGCGATGGCTGGGTCGCCGAGCGGGGGCAGTACGTGAACGAGGCGGTGCTCACGGTGTGGCCCGCGGCGCTGCCGGCGGGCGAGTCGCGCGTGCTGCCGGGCGGCAAGTTCATCCCCGTCGCACGGCCCCCATCGACCCCCTGAGCGGGACACCCCAGGGCCCCATGACCCTCCACACGAAGCTGACGATCGACTCGTGGCGCTCCGGCGACGGCCTCCTCGCGGCGCTCTTCGACGGTTCCGACGACGCGATGATCGTCGCGGACGACGAGGGCCGCGTGGTGGCGGCGAACCCCTCCGGGTGCCAGCTGCTCGGGAGCACCGGCGCCGAGCTCGCCGGCGCCTCGCTCGCGTCCTGGGTCGCGGCCGACGCGGACTTCCCGGGCGCCTGGCGCGCGCTGCTCGAGGCCGGCTCGGTGCGCGGGGTGCTGTTCCTCCACCGGCCCGACGGTGCACGGCGCACGGTGGGCTATCGCGGCACCGCGCGCATCTCGGAGGGACGCCACCTGCTCGTGCTGCGGCCCATCGACGAGCCCTCGCTGGCCACCCGCATCGAGATCGCGACCGCGGAGGCGCGCTTCGAGTCGCTGCTGGTGGTCACCCCGACCCCGACGGTGATCACCCGCCTGCGCGACCTGACCTTCGTGGCCGTGAGCGACAGCTTCCTCACGCTGCTGGGATACGCTCGCGGGGAGGTGCTCGGGCGCACCTCCGCCGAGCTCGATGTGTGGCCCAACCCCGCCGACCGCGCGAGGCTCACCGCCGCGCTGGGGAGCGGCCACGCGGTGCGCAACGTCGAAGCGCGCATCCGCACCCGCGAGGGCGAGCTGCTCACGGCGCTGGTCTCGGCGGAGCGCATCCAGTTCTACGGCGAGCCCTGCGTGCTGACGCTGGCCAGTGACATCACCGCGCTGCGCCACACCGAGGAGCTCGGGCGCGCGCTGGTGCAGGCCTCGCCCGCGGCCATCCTCGCCCTCGACCGCGACGGCCGCGTGAGCCTCTGGAACCCCGCCGCAGAGCGCTTCTTCGGCTGGTCCGCCGAGGAGGTCGAGGGGAGGGAGCCGCCGTTCCTGACCGCGGCGGCGGCGGCAGCCTTCGCCGCGGCGGTGCGCGCGGGCGAGGCCGTCGACGCGCGGGACGTGACCTGCCACCGCCGCGACGGCGTCGCCGTGGAGGTCACCCTCTCCCGCGCCCCGCTGCGCGGCCCGCGCGGGGAGGTGCGCGGCGCCGTGGCCATCCTCTTCGACATGACCGACCGCCGCACGCTGGAAGACCAGCTCCGGCACGCGCGCAAGATGGAGGACGTGGGGCGCCTCGCGGGCGGCATCGCGCACGACTTCAACAACATGCTCCAGGTGATCTCCGGCTTCGCCGCGGCCGCCCGGCACAGCCTCGTGGTCGACCACCCGGCGCACGCCGAGATCGAGCAGATCCTCCGGGCCTCGTCGCGGGCGGCGCAGCTCACCCGGCAGCTGCTCGCCTTCAGCCGGCGGCAGCTCACCCGCGCCCGGGTGCTCAACCTCAACGCGCTCGTCGGCGACATGCACCCGATGCTGCAGCGCCTGCTCGGCGAGCGCATCCGGCTCGACCTGCGGCTCGACCTCGCCGCCCTGCACATCCGCGGCGACCTCGGTCAGCTCGAGCAGGTGCTGCTCAACCTCTGCGTCAACGCGCGCGACGCGATGCCCGCCGGCGGCGTGCTCACCCTCGCGGTGGGGGTGGCCCGGCTCGATCGGGACGAGTCGCGCCGGCACCCGGACGTCGCCGCCGGCGGGTACGTCGAACTCCGCGTGTCGGACACCGGCGTCGGCATGGACGCGTCGACGATGGAGCGCGCCTTCGATCCCTTCTTCTCGACCAAGGAGGTGGGCCACGGCACCGGGCTCGGGCTCGCTACCGTGTACGGCATCGTGAAGCAGTGCGGCGGCGACGTGTGGCTCCAGAGCGAGCCCGACCGGGGGACGACGGTCACGCTCTGCTTCCCCGGCACCGCCGAGGCCGCCGAGGCGCTGCGCCCCGCGCCGGCGGAGGCACGGCGGGAGGGCCGCGGCGAGACGGTGCTCGTCGTCGAGGACGAGGCCCTCGTGCGCAGGCTCGCGGTGCAGCTCCTCCAACGCCACGGGTACAAGGTCATCGAGGCCAACGACGGCCACGAGGGCCTCGGGGCCTGGGAGTCGGCCGCCGGCGCGATCGCCCTCGTGCTCACCGACGTGGTGATGCCCGGCATGGACGGCGTCGAGATGAGCCGGCGCATCACCCAGCGCGACCCCCTCCGCCCGCACCCTCTACATGACCGCGTGGTCGGGCGACGCGCTCCCGGCCGCGATGCAGCGCTACGCCGCGGTGCTCGACAAGCCCTTCACCGCCGAGGCCCTGCTCTCCGCCGTGCGCGGTGCCCTCGACCGACCCCAGTAGGGGCTTCAGATCTGGAGCAGGGCGCCGAGCACGGCCATGCCCACGGTGCTCGCCGAGAGCGCCATGCCGCCGGTGGGCGGGAGCAGCCGGGGCATCACCTCGGGCTCGGTGCGCCAGGTGAGCACCGGCGGACGCACGAAGCGCAGCGCCTCGCCCGCGGACGCCTGCGAGCGGCGCATCGGGTGCTGCGCCAGCACCGCCCCGCGCTGCACCTCGCCGATGATGGCCACGCACTCGCCGAGGCGCAGCCGGAGCTCGTCGACGAGGCTCTCGCCCTCGCCGGAGTCGGCCTCGAAGTCGATGCGGCAGTGCGCCGGGTCGAGCATCACGCGGCCCGTGTCGTCCTCGACCCAGAAGGGCTCTTCGCTGCGTTCGACCCGAAGCAGCACCCGGCGCGCGCGCAGCCCGCGGCCCTCGACGGCGTAGTGGTGCACCTCGCGGACGGCCGTCGCGAGGCCGCCTTGCAGGCTGACGCCCGGGTGCTCGCAGCCGAGGGTGCCGACGAGCTTCACGAGCCCGGTAGTGGCGTGGGCGATGGGGGTAGGGGAGAGGTGCTCGAGGGCCCGCACCTCGCGGAGGGTCATCGGGCCGAGCTGCTGGCGATAGAACTGCCGGAGGCTGCCGATCGTGGCGAGGCCCGAGACGACGGCGCCGACGAGCAGCGGCGGAAACATCACACCATCCTGACGCCTGCCACGTCACGGAACAACCCCACCGCCACGCCGAGGATGTGGAACACCCCCATTTCGCGCTTGCGCACGAAGATGGGGCTCATGGTCTTGTTCTCCGGCTGCAGCCGGATGTGGTCGGCCTCGGGGTAGTACCGCTTCACCGTGGCCTCGTCGCCCACTACGGCGACGACGATTTCACCGCGCGCCGCGGTCTGCTGCCGCCGCACGAAGAGGGTGTCGCCGTCGTGGATGCCGGCCTCGATCATCGACTCGCCCTTCACCCGCAGCGCGAAGGTCTCTCCACCGCCGCGGAGCATCGACGGGTCGACGTGGAGGTAACGCTCGACGCGCTCGTCGATGGTGCTGAGCGGCCCCGCCGCGATGCGATTGAACAGCGGGATGGCGATGGCGTCGTTGGCCGGACGGTCGTCCCGGTCGACGCGGATGACCTTCTCCGGAAGCTCGTCGCCGGTGTCCCGGTTCTGCATCAGGAAGGTGCGCCCCACCTTGGTGGGCCGGAGCGCGCGGGACTTCATCCCGATGCGCTCGAGGTAGCCCTTGCGCTCGAGCGCGCGAAGGTGGTCGCTCACCCCGTTGGTCGAGCGGATGTCCATGCGCGCCCCGATCTCCCGCAGCGTCGGGGGGTAGCCCTTCTCGTCGATGGCCTGCTGGATGTACTCCAGGATCGCCTGCTGTCTCTCCGTGAGTGGCTGCATCGTCGTCGCGCTCCTCTGCGTGTGCACTGCACATCAGAACCTGGGTGGAAGTTCAGGTGACCGTAGCTGAACGCTCGCGCAGCCGTCAATCCATCGTCTGTCATTCTCTAGGCCCCCCTCGCGCGGCGCTGCTACGCCTGCGCCGTGCGGGTCATGCGCTGGCTCTGGTGGACGCTCTTCACGCTCTGCGGCGTGAGCGGCCTCGCCCACGCCGACCCGCCCCCGAGGGTGCACCGCGGTCGCAACCCCGCGCCCCTGCGGCCGAGCGCGAGCGTCGGCTGGCCCAACCACGGCTCCCTCGACCGCGGCCGCCACCTGGTCGCCTCGGACAGCCTCCGCATCCTCCCGGGGCGAGTGCTCCAGTGGGGCACCGACGAGCTCGTCGGCCTCATCGAGCGCGCCGCCACGCGCCTGAAGCGTCGCCTCCAGGCCCCGCTCACTGTAGGCGACCTCTCCGCGCGAGCCGGCGGCCCGATCGCCCGGCACCGCTCGCACCAGTCGGGCCGCGACGCCGACCTCGCCTTCTTCGCCCGCACCGTCCCGCCCCGCGGCGGCGGCCCCTCCCGCCCGGTGCCGCCGGTCGACTACGTGGTCTTCGATCGCAACGGCCTCTCCCTCGACGGCACGCTGCGCTTCGACACCGCCCGCAACTGGTCCTTGGTGCAGGCACTGCTCACCGACCCCCGGGTGCGCGTCGAGCGCATCTTCGTCGCCACCACCCTGCGCGCGCTGCTGCTACAGCACGCCCGCGCCAGCCATGTGTCCTCGCGCGTGGTCACCCTCGCGGACAACACCCTCGTGCAGCCCGCGCGGGTGTCGCCGCACGACAACCACTTCCACCTCCGCATCGCGTGCCCCGGGGGCGAC
>CAIOSS010001423.1 GCA_903860995.1 uncultured delta proteobacterium
ATGGACGGCGCCGCCCTCGCCCGCGAGGCACCCGCCGCCGCGGCGTGGATCGCCAGCGCCTTCTCGCCGCCCATCGACGGCCCGGAGCTCGACGCGACCTTCCGCGCCGCCCTCGACGAGGCCTTCGACTGGCTCGACGCGCGGGCGAAGCCCAGGGTCGGGGACGACGGCCTCCGCCGCGAGCTCCGCCTCCTGCGCCGCAGCCTTCCCCCGGACCTGCTCGACGTCGCGATCCGCCTGCTCCGCGCGCCCGCCCCCACCAAGACCTTCTCCAAGGAGCTCCCGGCGCTGCTCCCCGCCGCCGAGGCCATGGCGCTGCTCCACCCGGACGCCCGCGGCCGCATCGACGCCACCGTCCAGAGGCTCTACCGCCTCGGCGCCGCCGCGGCGGGGCGCTACCACGACGAGAAGCAGCGCCGCGGCGCCCTCGACTTCGAGGAGATGCAGCGCCGCGCCCTCGCGCTGCTCACCGAGCCCGACGACCGCTACGCCCGCGCCGTCGCCGCCGAGCTGCCGTACGTCATCGTCGACGAATTCCAGGACACCAGCCCGCTGCAGTTCAGGGTCTTCGAGGTGCTGCGCGCGGCGGGCGCCGAGGTCTGCTACGTCGGCGACCTGAAGCAGGCCATCTACGGCTTCCGCGGCGCCGACTCGTCCCTCTTCAGCGCGCTCCTCTCCCACGCCGCGGCGACCGGTTCGCCCCCGGAGGTGCTCGACCGCTCGCGCCGCTCCCGCCCCGAGCTGGTGCGCTTCGCCAACGCCCTCTTCTCCCGCCTCCTGCCGGGGCACGGCGTGCCCTTCGACCCGCTCACCGCCGACAACGACTTCACCCGCCCCGGGGCCCCCGCGAGCGACGGGGCGGTCGAGATCCTCCGCGTCCCCTCGGGCACCCGCCACGGGCCGCGCATCGAGCTCGGCGCCGACCGCCTCCGCGACCTCCTGCGCTCGGGCCTCCCCGTGCTCGACCGCGCGACGCGCGCCTGGCGCCCCGCCCGCCCGGGCGACTTCGCCGTGCTCGGCCGGCATCGCGCCCAGCTCACCCAGTGGGGCGACGCCCTCCGCGCCCGCGGCATCCCCGCGCTCCAGGAGGCCGACGGGCTCTTCGACACCCTGGAGCTTCGCCTCGCCCGGGCCTGGCTCGCGATGCTGGCCTCCCCGCGCGAACGCTCGGCCAGCGCCATGGTGCTGCTCTCCGAGCTCTACGGCCTGCGCCAGCAGACCGTGGTCGCGCTCTCCGTCGAGCGGGTCAGCGGGTCGCCGCGCCGCGCGCTCGAGCTCGCCGATCGAGACCCCGCGCGCATCCCGCTCACGGACTTCGAGCGCCGCGCCCTCGCGCGCTGCGACGCCGACCTGCGGGCCTGCCGCGACGCGCTGCGCTCGCTGCCGCTCGGCGAGGCCACCGAGCTGGTGCTGGAGCGGGTGTCCCTCCGGGAGCGCCTCGCCCTGCGCTGCGACGCCGCGCAGGCCGCGCAGCTCGGCGCCAACCTCTCGTGGCTGGTGGCCGAGGCCCACGCGCTCGGCGGGCGCCCCGACCACGCCCTGGAGCTCGGCGGCGCGACCG
>CAIOSS010001424.1 GCA_903860995.1 uncultured delta proteobacterium
CCGATGGCTGATGAGCGAGATCGGCGCCGACGACGTCGCCCCGGGCCGCCGCGCCGTCGAGCGCGCCCGCTCGCTGCTCGACCGCTGGGGCGTGCGCTCGCCCGACCGCGGGCCGCCGGTGCTCGCGGCCGACGTCGACACCCTCGCGGCGCAGCTCGAGCTCGCCGCGGGCAACCTCCCCGAGGCGACGGCGCACCTCGAGCGCGCCACCCGCGCGACGCCCTCCTCGCGCGACGCCTTCTACTCCCTCGCGGAGATCGCGTGGCGCCACGACGACGGCCCGACGGCGCTCCGCCTCCTGGACGCCGGGCTCGCGCTGCCGCTGCGCCCGAGCGAGAGCGACACGTCCCTCCGCCCGCGCTTCGCCGTGCGCCGCGCGCAGGTGCTCGCCTCCACCGGGCGCCCCGACGAGGCCCGCGCGCTCTTCACCGAGGCGCTCGCCGCCCTCGACGCCCTCGCCCGCTTCGCCGACGGCCACGAGCTCGGCGAGGCCCACCTGCTGCGCGCGTTCACCCTCGAGGCCCTCGGGCGCACCGGCGACGTGCGCGCCGCCCTCGACGCGGCCCTCGACGCCGCCCCCGACGACCGCAGCGTCGCCGGCCACGCCGTGTCGTTCTGCCTGGGGCACGCGCGCTGGTCCGACGCGCTCGACCTCTCCCGGCGGGCGCGGGCGCAGCTCACCCTCGAGCCCGCGTGGCAGGTGTACTTCGCGCTGTGGTCCAAGCTCGCCGCGCAGCTCGGGCGCCTGCCCGACGACGCGGGCGCCACCAGCGCCCTCACCGCCGTCGCCTCCACCGACGACGCCCACGTCCCGTGGACCACCTGGCTCGCGCAGCGCGCCGTCGGCCGCGTGACCCGCGAGCAGCTCATGGCGGCGGCCCACACCCGCGGCCAGCGCGCCGAGGGGCTCTTCTACGACGCCATGGGCTCCCTCGCGGCGGGCGAGGCGGCGGACGCGACGCGCGACCTCCGCGAGGTCACGGCGACCGAGACGCTGCACTATCACGAGTACGAGATGGCCTGGGACACGCTGCGCCGCCTGGGCGAGCCCACCGCGCCGCGCTGACCGACCGGCCGCGCTATTCCCCCTCGCGCCTCGCCGCCGCTTCGAGCGCGGCGACGCGCTGCCGCAGGTCGTCGACCTCGGCCCGCAGCCGCGCGTTCTCGATGACCTGCGCGACGATGCGGTCGTACTCCGCGGCCGCCTCGCGGACGACGGCGTCGAGCTCCTCGGGCTCCCAGGGCTTCTTCAGGAAGGCGAAGATGTGCCCCTGGTTGATCGCCGCGATGATGGACGCGGTGTCCGAGTAGCCCGTGAAGAGCATCCGCACCGCCTGGGGGAAGCGCACCCGCACGCTCTCCAGCAGCTGCACCCCGGTGGTGTACGGCATGCGCTGGTCGGTCATGACGATGTGCACCTCGTGCTCGGTCATGAGCCGCGTGCCCTCGGCCGCGCTGTGGGCGGTGAGCACCCGGAACTCCAGCCGGAGGTGGTCTCGCACGGTCTCGCAGATGTTGGGCTCGTCGTCGACGACGAGCAGGCAGTGCCTCGGCGGGGGGATGGTCATGCGGGCTCCTCGGAGGGGGGCGGCGGAAGCTGGATGCGGAAGCAGGCGCCCTCGCCCGGGGCGCTCTCGACCTCGATGCTCCCGCCGTGGCTCGCGATGATGTTGTGGGTGATGGAGAGCCCGAGGCCGGTGCCCTCGCCCACGGGCTTGGTGGTGAAGAAGGGGTCGAAGATGTGCCCGCGGGCGGTCGCGTCGATGCCGCAGCCGTTATCGGCCACCTCGACGGTCACGCCGCCGCGCGGGGCGGGCCTGCTCGCGAGGCGGATGCGCCCGCCCCCGTCGGGGTGCGCGCTCTCGACGGCGTACATGGCGTTGGTCAGGAGGTTGAGCAGCACCTGCGAGAGCAGCGTCGGGACGCAGTACACCGTCGGGGCCTGCGACCAGTCGATCGCCACCTCGACGCCGCGCCGGGCGAGGCGGCCGCGGACGACCTCCAGGCTGGCGTTGGCGAGCTCGGCCAGGTCCGAGGGCGCGGCCTCGGTGCGGTCGGTGCGGGCGAGGCTGCGAAGGGCCTCGACGATGCGCGTGATGCGCCGCACGCCGTCGCGGGTGCGGGTGAGCACCGCCGGGAGGTTCCCCCGGATGTACGGGAAGTCGACCTGCTCGATGAGCTCGGCCAGGCGCTCCATCCGCTCGGGCTCGCCCCGCGCGAGCGCCTCGCGCCCGCCCTCGTAGGCCTCGACGATGCGGAGCACGGCCTTCGTGTCCCGCTCGATCACGTGCAGGTTGCCGGCGACGTACGCGAGGGGGTTGTTGATCTCGTGGGCGATGCCCGCGCTCAGCATGCCCAGCGCCGCCAGCTTCTCGCTCTGCGTGAGCGACGCGCGCATCTGCTCGCGCTCGGTGATGTCCTGCGAGATGCCCAGCAGGTACCGCGGCGTACCGTCGTCGGCCAGCACGGGGATCTTCTTCGTGTGCAGCGTGCGCGTCCCCTGCAAGCGCGTGTGGATGGGCTCCGCGGGGATGTCGACGACCGAGCGGCCCGCCAGCACTTCGCGGTCCTTCCGGGTGAAGGCCTCGGCCTCCGCCGTCGGGAAGAAGTCGTGGTCGTTCTTGCCGAGGAGGTCGGCGCGGTCGAAGCCCAGGAGCCCTTCGCCCGCGCGGTTGAAGCGCACGAAGCGCAGCTCCGCGGCGTCCTTCACGAAGATCATGTCGGGGAGGTTCTCGATGATCGAATCGAGGAACTGCTCGTGCGACCGCGCCCTCTCCGCGGACCTCTCCCGCTCGGCGTGCAGCAGCCGCGCGGTGACGACCGCCAGCGCCGCGAGG
>CAIOSS010001425.1 GCA_903860995.1 uncultured delta proteobacterium
GCGCCCGCTCGGGCTCGCCGCTCGCCACGTAGACCCGCGAGAGCGCGGCCACCACCGGGCGGCGCTCGGCGTCGGAGGCGCCCGCGAGGCGGCGCTCGAGGAAGGCCGCCGCGGTCGCCGGCTCGGAGCGCGCGAGGTACAGCCGCGCGAGGGCGTCGAGGGCCACCGGGTCGTCGCCGCGCGCCGCGATGCGGCCGAAGCCGTCGATGGCCGCGGCCTCGTCGCGGAGGTCGCGCTCGGCCACCGTCGCGGCGGCCATCCAGAGCGAGTCGGCCCCGCCGGAGCCCGCGGCGTCGAGGGTGGCGGCCTGCGCCGCGAGGATGCCGTGCAGCTCGCGCGCGCGCTTCACGTCGAGCAGCGCCGTGACCGCCGCGATGGTCTCCGGGTGGCCGGGCTCGTCGTCGAGGTTCTCGCGGTAGGTCGCGAGCGCGCCGTCGTCGTCGCCGAGCGCGCGCTGGTTGCGGGCGATGTCCATGCGAAGTCGCATGCGGCGCGCGGGGTCGTCGGTGAGCGACAGCTCGTGGCGCCGGAGCGCGAGCAGGTCGGCCCGCATCTCCGCGGCGTCGTAGAGGTCCGCGAGCAGCGCGATGATGTGCGCGTCGTTGGGCACCTCCTGGTACAGCTCCTCGTAGAGCTTGATCGCCCCGGCCGAGTCGCCCAGGTCGCGGGCCGAGCGCTCCGCCGCCGCCGCCCGCAGCGCGCGCGCCTCGGGCTGCGAGAACGGGAGCTCGGCCGCGGCGCCGATGAGCTCGTCCACCGCGAGCCGGTGCTCCGCCCCCGCGGCGTGCAGGTCGACCAGCGTGCGCATCGCCCAGGTCGCGTGCGGCCGCGCGCCCTCGTCGCCCGCCTTCCAGTGCTGCGCCGCCCGCTTGCGCAGCGAGCGCAGCAGCTCGACGACGCCCGCCCGGTCGTCGCCCACGGCGAGCTCGACCTCCGCGGCCTCGCGCAGCACCGCCAGCGAGGCGGGCACGTCGCCGAGGCACTGCTCCAGCGAGCGCAGGGTCTCCACCAGCGCGCGCCCGGGGCTGCGCCGCAGCAGCGCGGCGTACTGCTCCAGCCGAGAGATGTCCCCGCGGTCGAGGGCCACCGCCCGGCCCAGGAACGACTCCGCCGCGTCGAGGTCGCCCCGCCCGGCCTGGTGCCGCGCCGCCGCCCAGGTGAGCAGCTGGGCCTTCAGGGCGTCGGGGAGCGCGGTCGTATGCATCTGCGCATCGGTCGCGGCGAGGGCGAGGGACCAGCGCCCGGCGGCGTCGTCGGCGCCGTTCACCGCGGCGTCGAAGGTGTCGGAGAGCCCCGCGTCGATGCGGCCGAGCGCGCCGGTGGTGGCGATCAGGGCCTCGGCGGCGGTGTCCCAGCGACCGCAGGCCGCGCCCACGCGCACCGTCGCCGTCGCCGCCCGCAGGCTCGACCGGTCGGCCCGCACCACGCGGGCGAAGGCCTCGAGGGCCCCGTCGGCGTCGCCGAGGGTCTCCTCCAGGATCTCGCCGAGTCGCAGCGCGAGGCGGTGCGCCTCGGGCTCGGCGCTCGCGGCGCTCGCCGCGCGGTAGGCGTCGGCCACGGCGGA
>CAIOSS010001426.1 GCA_903860995.1 uncultured delta proteobacterium
CCCGCAACATCGAGCAGGTCGGCCCCGACGCCGCGCTCGCCTCGCCGCTGCTGCGCGACGACACCGAGACCGTGGCCCGGCACCTCGCGGTGATGGCAGGCGATCCGACGGTGCGGGCGCTCTACCGGGCGGTGCTGTCACGGGTGCTGGTCACGCTGGAGCGCAGCGGTAAGGTCCGGCCGGAGACCCTCGCCGCGGCGAGGGCACTGGCGGAAGACCGGCCAGACACCCATTGATGGCCGAGCGCGGGCTGTGCAAGAACGGCCCGCGCGACGGATTCCGTACACCCACCGAAGAGGAGCAGCGGCAGCGATGTATTCAGGCTCGGCACTCTCGACGCAGGGCATCACCCTGGAGCGACACATCCTGGAGCAGCAGCTCGCGATCCCCGGCGCCACCGGGGATTTCACCGGGCTCTTCCAACAGATCGCGCTCGCGGCGAAGGTGATCAACTCGCGGGTCCGCTCGGCGGGCCTCGCGGGCATCCTCGGGCTGACCGGCGAGAAGAACATCCAGGGCGAGGAGGTCCAGAAGCTGGATGAGTTCGCCAACAACGTGCTCATCCGCTCGGTCGAGGCGGGCGGTCACCTCTGCGTGATGGCCAGCGAGGAGAACGAGGGCATCGTCCGAATCCCCGACCAGTTCCCCACGGGCAAGTACGTGCTGATGTTCGACCCGCTCGACGGCAGCTCCAACATCGACGTCGACATCAACATCGGCACGATCTTCTCGATCCACCGCCGCGTGACCGTGGGCCGGCACGGCACCGAGGCCGACTGCCTCCAGCGCGGCGCGTCGCAGGTCGCCGCGGGGTACGTCATCTACGGATCGAGCACCGTGCTCGTGTACTCGATGGGCGAGAGCGTGCACGGGTTCACCCTCGACCCCGCGGTCGGTGAGTTCTTCCTCTCGCACGAGAACATCCGCATCCCGAAGAAGGGGAAGATCTACTCGGTCAACGAGGGCAACGCCCAGCTCTGGCCCGCCAGCCTGCGCCGCTGGATCGTCGACATGCAGACCCCGAAGACCGACGCCGACGGCACGATGGGCACGCCCTACTCCGCCCGCTACGTCGGGTCGCTGGTGGCGGACTTCCACCGCACGCTGCTCAAGGGCGGCGTGTTCGCGTACCCGGCCGACAAGAAGAACCCCCAGGGCAAGCTGCGCCTCCTCTACGAGGCCGCGCCGATGGGCTTCCTGTGCGAGGCCGCGGGCGGCGCGGCGTCCACCGGCACGCAGCGCATCCTGGACGTGTCGCCGACCTCGCTGCACCAGCGGGTGCCGCTGTACATCGGCAGCAGCGAAGACGTCGCCGCCGCCGAGCGCTTCCTGCGCGAAGACTGACCTGAGGTTCTGGGGCGGGCGGGGCGGCGGGAGGGAGCGAGGGGTCAGGCGGTCGGCGGCTTCGGGTCGCCGGCCTCGTCGGCCCCTTCGGCGTCGACCGGTGCGTCGCCGGAGGGGGCGGGGCCGATGTCACCGCGGGTCATCGGGTGACCGCGGAAGCGGGCGTCGCGCTGCTCGCTGAAGCCGGGGCTGCGGTAGGCGTTGGGGTCGGTGCCGCTGCGGTCGGGTCGTCGGCCGCCCATGCCGCGGGGCGAGCGGCCGCCGCGGTTGTGCGACTCGTGCGAGGTGAGCACGGCGCTCGGGAGCGACTCGGTCGGGGGAGGGAGCGAGGGGTCCTCGTCCTCGTCCTTGGGTAGCCCGGCATAGTCGATCTTGTAATCGTAGGTCGGGGCGTCGCGGAAGCCGGGGCCGCGGTAGCCCTTCGGGTCGTTGGGCGACGGGCGCGCGGCGGCGGCCGGGGAGGGACGTTGCGGGGCTTTGCGGACGGGTCGATCGGCCATCGAAGTCTCTCTCCTGGCAATGGGCGGCGGGACAGCACCACCGGCGCGACGGACGTGTCAAGCGCGCCGGAATCTTGCGGCGCCGCGAGGCAGCGCGCTCCCCTGGGCGGTGGAATGCTCCGCGCGACCCGCTGGATCCTCTCGAGCCTGGTCACCCTCCTGGGGTTGTACGCGTACTTCTTCGTGCCCATCACCGGCACCCGCACGCTGTGGGATCACACCCGCCGCATCCTTGCGACCCCCGAGGCGCACGAGCTCGGCGATGACATCCGCACGGCGGGCGACCGGGTGGCGACGAAGATACGCCGCGAGGTGATCCCCTCGGTGATGACCGGCTTCGACGGGGGCGTGCGCAACGACGCCGGCGGCGCACGTCGTTCGCGCTGAATCGAGAGCGTTTCACTCCCCCGGCGCTTCATGTTAGACGGCGCGGCTTGTGACCCGCCCGAGGAGGCCTTTCCTGCCGTGATCAACCTCGCCGACCCCGCACGCGAACACCGTCAACTCCAAGGGCCCATCGAGGAGGCCGCGCTCCGGGTCCTCCGCTCCGGGGGCTACATCCTCGGCGCCGAGGTCGAGGCCTTCCAGGCCGAGTTTGCCGCCTACTGCGGCGCCGCGGCCTCCGTGGGAGTGTCCAACGGCTCCGACGCCATCGTCGTCGCCCTCCAGGCGCTGGGCATCGGCCCCGGCGACGAGGTCATCACGACGGCCTTCAGCTACCTCGCGACCGCCAGCGCCATCCACCGGGTCGGCGCGACCCCGGTATTCGCCGACATCGACCTCGCGACCTTCAACCTCGACCCCGCGCG
>CAIOSS010001427.1 GCA_903860995.1 uncultured delta proteobacterium
TCTCTTGCGACTCTTGCGACCCTTGCGACCCTTGCGGTTCTTCTCTCCGACGCAGCCGCAGCGGGGCCTACGCGTTGGCCCTCACCCGCGAGCTCACACGTCGCGGACGACGCCCGCCGTCACGAACAGCAGCCGCGCCCGCACGCGCTCCGGCGGCACCCGCTCCATGCGCGCGACCGCCCGCCGGTAGGCCTCCATCTGCCCGCGGTGCACCTCCACCCGCGCCGCGACCTCGGCCTCGCCCGCCGACACCCCATCGGTCTTGAAGTCGATCACCTCGGCCGCGATGGTGCGCCCGCCGCGGCGGTGCAGCACCAGCCGGTCGATGATGCCGTTCACCAGCGCGTCGCCCTCGCGCTGCGCGAAGGGGAACTCCCGCCGCACCTCCAGCGCCACCCCGGCCTCCAGGCTCTGCCCGGCCAGGCTCAGCGCCCCGCGCACCACCGGGTCTTCGATCATCCGCTCGAAGCCCTCCACCCTCCGCGCCGACTCCTCGGCCGACAGCCCCGAGGCCCGCGCCAGCCGCAGCAGCGCCGCCCGCTCGGGGAGGCCCTCCTCGATCCACCGCACGCGCTCGAAGAAGGCGTGGACGAGCGTGCCCTGGTCGAGCGCCCCGCGGTTGGGCTGCGCCAGCGCCGCCGACAGCGTGCGCCCGCCCTCGTGCGACGACGGGCTCTGCCGCTCCAGACCCCGCGCCCCGGACGATCGCCGCAGCACGACCCGCACCGGCCCCGCCGTCGCCGCCGGCCCCGCCGCCGCCGTCACCGTGGGCGCCGTGGGGGTGAACCAGTCCCGCTCGCCGAGCTCGAAGAGCAGCGCCGCCGGGGTGCGCTCCGCCCCGGGGCACAGCGCCTCGCAGACGATCTTCGCCATCGTCGGGCCGCGGCTCGCCTTCGCCGACTCTGGCGCCACCACGAGGTGCACCGCGTGCACCGCCCGCGTGAGCGCGACGTAGAGCAGGTTGATCGACTCGACCACGCTCTCGCACTCGTTGGCGTGACGCAGCGCCTGGAGGGGTGTTCCATCGAGCTGGCCCTTGCGCCCCGGGAGGCTCACCGCCGTGATCGGCGCCAGCGGCGAGTCGCGCCGGATCAACACCCGCGGCGCCTTCGGAAAGGACCCGTCGAGCTCCGGCAGCACCACGAGGTCGAACTGCAAGCCCTTGGACTGGTGGACGTTCATCACCCGCACGTCCGCGCTCCCGGCGTCGGGCACGCGCTTCTTCTCCACCCAGGCGACGAAGTCCGTGGGCCGCAGCGTGGCGTCGCGGTCGTACTCGTAGCCCAGCTCGACCAGCTTGAGCAGCCGCCGCAGGTCGCGCGGATCGCAGCTCGACGCCAGCCCCCGGGTCCACTCGTAGAGGCACGCGCCGTAGCCCTCGGACATCAGCGCCGCGCGCAGCTCGATGGAGAGGCGCCGGGCCGCGTGGCGGTCCTCGTGGTTGACGTAGCCGACCACCGCGCCGAGGGGGGAGCAGGCCACGTGGTAGCGGGCGATGGTGTGCCCGGGGTGGTCGACGAAGCGCAGCAGCGAGAGCACCGCGTCGACGGCCCGCGAACCCGTCAGGGTGCTGGTGCCCTCGCCGCTCACAGCCACGTCGCGCGCGCGCAGCAGGTCGGTGAGCGCCGTCACCGAGTCGTTGGTGCGCACCAGCACGCCGAGGCTGCAACCGGGGTGCGCCGCGGCGAGGTCGCGGATGTGGTCCGCCGCGCAGGCCAGCGTGGCGTCGGACTGCTTCTCTCCCTCCGCGGCCTCTGGCGCCGTGCGCAGGGACACATACCCGCGCAGCCCCTCGCGGGCGGTGGTGTGCGCCAGGAAGCCCTTCGCCCAGCGACCCCCAGCCTCGGCGTAGGACCCCAGCGCGCCCGCCGTCCCGATGTCCGCGAAGACCCGGTTGACCGCGTCGATCACCACCGGGGCCGAGCGCTGGCTCTTCTCCAGGGTCTCCTCGCCGAGGCCGGGCAGCGCCGTGGTCACCGCGTCGAAGATCTCCGCCACGCCCCCGCGCCAGCCGTAGATGGCCTGCTTCACGTCGCCGACGACGAAGAGCGAGCCCTCGCGCACCGCCACCTCCGCGAAGGGCAGCAAGACCCGCCACTGCGCCGGGGAGGTGTCCTGAAACTCATCCAACAGCAGGTGCTCCGTCCGCGCGTCGAGCCGCTGGAACACCTCCTCCATCCGGGCGTCGAGCGCGCCCTCGCCGATCGCGCGGGCGACGTCCTCGAAGCGCAGCAGCTTCCGCCGTCGCTGCACCTCCCGGTAGGGTCCCTCGAAGAGGTCGAGCATCTGCCGGGCGCTGGCCGTCCGCCGCCCCACCGCCGCCACCACCTCCGCCACCGCGTGCCCCACGATGCGCGCGCACGCCGCCTGCGCGGGCGCCCCCACCCGGGTGCGCTGGTACGGCTCGCCCGCTGTCTGGCTCGCGAGAAGCTTGTCCGCGCCGACGATCGCCCAGTCGCCTCGCGCCAGGGCGCCCAGCACCTTGTCGCGCGCCTTCGTGACGTGCCCGTTGGTGACCGGGTCGGCGCCCAGCACCGCGACGGCGGCGTCGAGCGTGGCGCCATCGAGTCGGCCGTCGACCGTGACCGCCCCCCAGGCCGCGGCCTCCGACTCGCAGGCCACGCCGTGCAGGGTCTTGATGATCGTGTCGAAGCCCTTGATCACCGACTGCTCGGCCGCGCCCTCGTCGAGGTCGTTGAGCAGCTTCAGGAGCGCGTCGACGTCGTAGGCGCGCAGGGCCGCGTCGATGGCCTCCACCTGCAGCCGGTGGGCGTCGTCGTCCTCGGCCATCTCCCAGCCGGGGGGGAGGCCCAGCTCCGGGCCGAAGCCGCGCGCCACGTCCCCGAAGAGGCTGTCCAGGGTGCACACCCGCAGGCGATGGAGGCTGCGCGCCAGGGAGCACAGCAGCTCGCCCGCGGACTCCGCCGTGAGCCCCGGCTGCCCGAGCTCTGCCGCCAGCCGCGCCCCCGCCTCGGCGCTGAGGGAGGCCCGCGCGAGGCGCGTGAGGATGCGCTCCAGGATCTCCCCGGCCGCCTTCCGACTGAAGGTCGCCGCGACGATGTTCTCCGGCGCGACCCCAGCGGCGAGCAGCCCGATGTACCGGTTGCCGAGACGCCAGGTCTTGCCGGCGCCCGCCGACGCGCGGATCACCGTGTGCCCGGGGGTCGCGCTCATCGCACCGCCTCCTCGGGGACGGCGTGCAGCGAGGGCACCGTGGCGCGCACGATCGGGTCGAAGCGGTCGCGGAAGAAGGCCCCGCTGCTCGGCGGCTTCGGCGGCCAGAAGACCGACCGCAGGATGGAGCGCACCACGTCGCGCGCGGCGTCGTCGGCCTCGCGCAGGTCGGCGTCGCTCCAGGCGGCGAGGTGCACCCCGACCTTGTCGGTGTCGCGGGGCAGCGAGACGAAGCCCACCCGGAGCGGTCCGTCGATCTTCAGGGCGCGCGCGATGTGCAGGTACATCGGGAGCTGGAAGTCGATCCAGCTCGCCTTGGACTGGTGGGTGTCGGCCGGGGTCTTTCCCCCGTCGCCGGTCTTGTAGTCGAGGATCACCGACTGCCCGGTGAGCTCGTTGCGATCGATCCGGTCGATGCGCCCGCGGAGGGTGATGGTCTCGCCGTCCACCTCGAAGCGCGCCTCCTCGCCGGGCGGCGGCGTCGCCTCGACGTGGGTGATGCGCCACCCGTCGGCGGCCCACCCGGCCTGCCACGTCGCGAGCGCGTCGAGCCGCGCGCGCAGCAGCTCCACCTGCACCCGCACCGCGGGCCGCGTGTGCTCGCCGAAGCGCGCGGCGACCTCCGCGTCGAGCAGCGTCCGGAGGGCCTCGCGCACCACGCCCGCGTCGGTGCTCCGCCCGCCGTCGCTGCGGCCGAAGGCGGCGAGCACGACGTGGGCGAGGGTGCCGAAGGCCCCGGCGTCGAGCTCCCGCGCGGCGTCGTCGGACTCCTTCAGGTTGAGCACGAACTCCAGGTAGTACGAGTACGGGCACTTCACGTAGCGCCCGAGCTCGCTCACCCGGAGCGCGCTGCGCGGCGGGCCCGCGGTCGGCCCCGGGAGCACCACCGCCGACTCCGCGCGCCCGGCCTCGATCGCCCCGACCAGCGGGGCCATGGGTGGGGTCGCTTCGTAGAAGGACAGCACCCGCCGTGCGACGGCGTCGCTCGGGCCGGTGAGCAGGAGCCGGCTCGGGGCGAGGGGATCGGAGGCGCGCGAGCGGCGACCCGCGATGAAGCGCACCGCCTGGCGGCAGCCGCTGATCACGCTCAGGGCGTAGGCGTCGCGGGCGTAGCGCCGCTCCTGGTCGAGCAGCCCGAGGTGGCGCCGCAGGGCCTCCGGGAGCCACGGGTCGACCGCCGTCGCGGCGGGCACGCGCCCCTCGTTGAGGCCCGTGACGATGACCGCGGGCGCGTCGTCGAGGGGCAGCTCGAGCCAGCCGAGAAACTCCACCGCGGCCTCGCCCGCGGGCGCGGGGACGGCCGACCCCTCGACGGCGCGCAGGGCGAAGCGCAGGGCCATGTACCCGTCGGTCACCCGGTCGGCGCGGGGGTCGAGGGCCTCGCGCTCGTGCACCGCCTGCGCGATGGCGAGGCAGCAGCGCGCGGTCACCCGGGCGCCCGGCGACCCCCCGGAGGAGGGCAGCGAGCCGTACACCGTCGAGAGCAGCGCGAGCATCGGCTCGGACCACTCACGCAGCGCCCGCGGGGCGCCGCGCAGGCCCGCCACGGCGGCGTCGACGGCGTCGTGGACCCGCTCGACGGCGCCGGGGTGCTGCGCGTCGTGGGGCCACGGGGGCGCGGCGCGGGTCATCAGGTGTCGCCCCGCGCAGGCGTCGAGCCAGGTGAGCCAGTCGCCGAGGCGGAGCTCGGTGTCGTCGCCGAAGCCGGCGCGGAGGTGGCGCTCGAGGTCGGGGTGTCGCACGAGCGCGGCGAGGTCGGAGAGCCGACCGTGTTCGAGGTAGTCGGCGACGGCGGCGAGGAGGCGGAAGGGCGCCGAGCGGGACACGGCGATGCCCGAGGCGTTGCGCGAGGCGATACGGTGGAGCGCGAGCTGCTGCTCCAGCGGCGCGACGACCTCCTCGTCGGGCACCCCAACGACGATCTCGTCGCTGGCGAAGCGCCCGCCGAAGCCGGCCATGGCGTGCAGGACGGCGGCGGCCTGGTCGGAGGGGGTGTCCACGATGTCGAGGAGCGCGTCGGGGACGTGGAGCGCGGCGTCGCGCCACGCATCGACCCGGAGGCAGCCGAGCGCGTCGAAGCGGTCGGCGAGGGAGGCCGGGGAGAGCACGAGGGCGGTGACCCGGTCGGCGACCTGGACGAGCATCGCGCGCAGGACGGCGTTCACCTCCGCGACGCCGACGAGCACGACCTCGCGGGCCGAGCGGCAGGCGCGGGCGTCGAGGGCGGCGCGGCGCGCGGCGTAGGGGTCGTCGCGGTCGAGGCGGGCGAGGTCGTCGAGGTAGCGCTGCTGGAGCCGGGCGAGGGCGCCCCAGCGCGGGCCCTCGGAGAAGGTCGGGAGCGCGCGGGAGCGCTCGGCGACGTCGGCGAAGGAGAGCCCCTCGCCCGTGAGCTCGGTGTGCAGCCCGGCGAGGGTGGCGGCGAGGTCGGCCCAGGCGAGGGTGTCGTCGCGCTCGGGCGGCCGCGGCGAGAGGAGGCGCAGGTCGTCAGGGTCGGTGGCCTCCAGGGCGCGCAGCCAGGCGAGGTCGCGGGCGAGACCCGTGGCCGCGGGGCGCTCGGGCTCGAAGAGCAGCTCCGGGAGCGCGCCGACGGTGGTGATGGTCGGCGGCACCAGCGGGAGCGAGCGGGCCTCGGCGCCGCGCTGGAGGAGCTCGAGCAGGCGGCGCCCCGCGCGCCCGCCGGGCAGGACCACCACGAGGTGCTGGAGGTCGACGTACTCCGCGGAGGACGAGCGGGCGGCGAGGTGCTCGGCGGCGGCGTCGAGGCCCGGACGGTTCCAGTCGAGGAAGACACGTTGAATCGGCATCGGATGCTGAACCCCCCTAATCGCTCGGTGGAGCGAAGCCGCGTGGGCGCTGGGACTGACACCCCGACGCCGAGCGCCCGCTCGAACCGACCTCGTAGGCGAGGATGGAGCCGGGAGGCCAGAAAGCGGTCGCGGGACCCCCGCAGGGCTGCGCACCGAATGCGCGCGGCCTGTGCACTTACGGAACCGGGTTGCGGCCCTACGAAGGAGTGATGATGTGTGCGCGCGTCGGCCTGGGGGGTGTTCGCGACCGCGGCCGACCGCGCCATCGACGCACGAGATCGATCCGGCATTGGGTCGCAGCAGGGAAAGGGGTTGCAATGGCTGATATGATCCGTTCGGCGCCACATGACATTCACGCGCTGCGGGTGCGGGCGCTGGTCGAATGCCTGGAGCGTCACCGCGAGCTGCCGGGTCGGGTCCGGCTCGTCCGGCCCGAGCTGGCGGTCGACGCCACGCTCCTGCA
>CAIOSS010001428.1 GCA_903860995.1 uncultured delta proteobacterium
CCCCCAGCCCCCTCACCATGAATGGAGAGGGGGAAAGGTAGGTAATTCAAGCAATTTCGTCTCGCTCTGGCCCCCTCTCCATTCATGGAGAGGGGGTTGGGGGTGAGGTCTCGCATCAGACCCGTCAGGCCACCGCTCTAGCTGTCGGGCGCGCTCAAAATCCGCCAGTGCTCCATCGGGCGCCGATGGACTCCCTCCGTCATCGTTGCGGTCGCCGCCGTCGGGAACTACACCCGCCAGCGCCGCGGTCGCCGCCCGCGAACCGGCCGCGCCCGACCGAGATCGAAGCCCAACCCCCGCCATGTGGATCGTCCGCCTCGCGCTCCGCCGCCCCTACACCTTCGTCGTGATGGCGATGCTCATCGTGCTCGGCGGGGTCTTCGCCATCACCCGCATGCCGACGGACATCTTCCCGGAGGTCGACATCCCCGTCGTCGCGGTGGTCTGGCAGTACGGCGGCCTGGCCCCCGAGGAGATGGAGCGGCGGGTCACCACCAACTACGAGCGCGCCATCACCACCACGGTGAGCGGCGTCGAGCACATCGAGAGCCAGACGCTCGCGGGCTACGGCATCGTCAAGATCTTCTTCCACCCGGGCACGCGCATCGAGGCCGCCACGGCGCAGGTCACCGCCATCTCGCAGACCGTCGTGCGGCAGTTTCCGCCCGGCATGACCCCGCCGCTCATCATCCAGTACAGCGCCTCCAACGTGCCCATCCTCCAGGCCTCGGTGCACTCCGAGACGCTCCCCGAGCAGGCGCTCTTCGACCTCACCAACACGGGCCTGCGCACCGGCCTGGCCACCGTGCAGGGCGCCCAGATGCCCTTCCCCTACGGCGGCAAGCAGCGGCAGATCATGGTCGACATCGACCTCGCGCGGCTGCACGCCCTCGGCCTCGCGCCCAACGACGTCTCCAGCGCCCTCAGCCTCCAGAACCTCGTGCTCCCGTCGGGAACCGTGAAGCTCGGCGCGCAGGAGCTCGGCGTGCGCCTCAACAGCAGCCCGGAGACCCTGCGCGACCTCGCCGCGCTGCCCATCGCCACCGTGCGCGGCGCCACGGTCACCATCGGCGACGTCGCCCAGGTGCGCGACGGCTTCGCCCCGCAGACCAACCTCGTCCGCAACAACGGCCGCAACGGCGTGCTGCTGAGCGTGCTCAAGGCCGGCGGCGCCTCGACCCTCGACATCGTCGCGCGCATCCGCCGCGCGCTCCCCGAGGTGCTGCCCACGCTGCCGCCGGAGTACCACCTCGACCTGCTCTTCGATCAGTCGATCTTCGTGCGCGCCGCGGTCGACGGCGTCGTCAAGGAGGGCGCCATCGCCGCCGGGCTCACGGCCCTGATGATCCTGCTCTTCCTGGGCAGCTGGCGCAGCACCCTCATCGTGCTGGTGAGCATTCCGCTCTCCATCCTGGTGTCGATCATGGTGCTGGCGGCGCTGGGCCAGAGCCTCAACCTCATGACCCTGGGCGGGCTCTCCCTCGCCGTCGGCATCCTGGTCGACGACGCCACCGTCGAGATCGAGAACGTCCACCGCAACATCGCGCAGCGCAAACCCCTCGTGCGCGCCATCCTCGACGGCGCCCAGCAGATCGCCACGCCCGCCCTCGTGGCCACGCTCTCCATCTGCATCGTGTTCGTGCCGGTGGTGTTCATCACCGGCGCCGCGCGCTCGCTCTTCACCCCGCTCGCCATGGCCGTGGTCTTCGCCATGATGACCTCGTACCTGCTCTCGCGAACGCTGGTGCCCACGATGATGCAGCACCTCCTCGGCGCCGAGCTGCACCGCTACACCGGCGAAGCCTCCTCCCGCCGGGAGGACCTCGCGTGGCGCGCCCACCTCCGCTTCAACGCCCTCTTCGAGCGCCTCCGCCGCGCCTACGGCGGTTACCTCGACCTCGCCCTCGAGCGCCGCGGGCTCGTCGCCGCCCTCTTCGGCGCCTTCGTGGCGGCCAGCTGCGTCGCGCTCTACCCTCAGCTCGGGCGGGACTTCTTCCCGGCCGTCGACGCGGGGCAGATCCGGATGCACGTGCGCTGCCCCCCGGGGATGCGCCTCGACGAGACGGCGCGGCAGTTCTCGCTCGTCGAGGAGGAGATCCGCCGGGTGATCCCCCGCCGCGAGGTCGTCACCATGCTCGACAACATCGGCGTGCCCAACAGCGGGATCAACCTCGCGCTCGGCGACCCGTCGATGGTCTCCGCCGCCGACGGCGAGATCATGGTGGCCCTCGACCCGGAGCACCACGGACCTACCGCGGGCTACGTGAAGGCCCTGCGCGAGCGCTTCGCCGAGCGCTTTCCCACCTTCGAGATCTTCTTCCTCGCGCCGGACATCACCACCCAGGTGCTCAACTTCGGCCTCTCGGCGCCCATCGACATCCAGGTGAGCGGCCCGCCGGGCAACCGCGTCGAGAACCTCCGCGTGGCCCACCGGCTGCGGGCCGCGCTCGCCCGGGTGCCCGGCGCCGTGGACGTGCACCTCCAGCAGAGCCTCGGGGCGCCCGCGCTGCGGCTCGACGTCGACCGCGTCGAGGCCAGCCAGCAGGGCCTCACCGAGCGCGACGTGGCCAACAGCGTGCTCGTGTCGCTCAGCTCCAACAGCGCGGTCGCGCCGAGCTTCTGGCTCGACCCGCGGCGCGGGGTGCAGTACCTCGTGGCCGTCCAGACGCCGCAGTACAACGTCGACTCGCTCGACGCGCTCCGCGCCACCCCCGTGGTGGGCCCCGGCGGCGGCGGGGCCGTACAGACCCTCGGCAACCTGGCCACGGTGCGCCGCGACGCGCAGCCCGTGAACATCACCCACTACAACGTCGCGTCCACCTACGACGTGCTCGCCAGCGTGCAGGGCACCGACCTCGGCGCCGTGGCCGACGAGGTCGACCGGCTCGTCGCGCGCGAGCGCCGGCACCTCCCGCGCGGCACCACCATCACCGTGCGCGGCCAGGTCGAGAGCATGGCGTCGAGCTTCCGCGGCCTCGCCTACGGCATCGGGTTCGCCATCGTGCTGGTCTACCTGCTGCTGGTGGTGAACTTCCAGTCGTGGGTCGACCCGGTGATCATCCTGGCGGCGCTTCCGGGGGCGCTCGCGGGCATCTGCTGGATGCTCTTCGCGTCGCGCACGACGGTGTCGGTGCCCGCGCTCATGGGGGCGATCATGAGCATCGGCGTGGCGACGTCCAACAGCATCCTGATGGTGACCTTCGCCAACGACCAGCGGGCGGAGGGCGCCGACGCGCGGCGGGCGGCGTGGCTGGCGGGCGTCACGCGCCTCCGCCCGGTGCTCATGACCGCCCTGGCGATGGTGCTCGGGATGCTCCCGATGTCCCTCGGGCTGGGCGAGGGCGGCGAGCAGAACGCCCCGCTCGGGCGCGCGGTCATCGGCGGGCTGTGCCTCGCGACGCTGGCCACGCTCTTCTTCGTGCCGGTGGTGTACAGCGCGCTGCGCCGGTCGCCGCCGAGGCCGCCGGTGGCAGAGCTGGAGGCTGTGAGCCGATGAACCCCGACGGACCCTCCCACGCCGGCGACGAGGGCTTCGACCCCGCGCC
>CAIOSS010001429.1 GCA_903860995.1 uncultured delta proteobacterium
GAGGGCCACGATGACCATCCCGAGCACGAAGGCCATGGCGTTGCTGCGGCGATCGGTGCCCGGCTGCGCCCGGTACGCCGCGGTGGGCAACGCGGACTGCGCCGGTGCTCCGAGCGACCACGGCTGCGGCCCCTCGAGCGGACCGAAGGGCGACGAGGGCGCGACGTACTGGCCCATCGGGCCGGAGCCCTGCACTGCCGGCAGCGGGGCGAAGGAGGGCGTCGGCGCGAGGTTGTGCGCTGGCGACGAACCCGACGGGTAGCGCTGCGGCGCGGGCGCGGGCGCGAACGACTGCGTCGCCGCGGCCATCTCGCCGAGGCGATTTGCGTGGAAGGCCTCGGAGGGCTCCGGGGCGATCTCCTCGATGTCGTCGTCGTCGGCGAAGCCGTCGTCGTCGGCGCGTGCGGGGGTGGGCTCCGGGGCGATGGGCTGGCCGCCGTTGAGCCGCAGGCGCGCCATGATCGCCTCGATGGGCGCGCTCTCGACGATGGTCGAGTCGGACGAGGGCTGATCGAACTCGGGCGCCGTGGGACCCGCGTCGGAGTGGCCCCACGCCTCGTGCTCCGGCGCGTCCGGCGAGACGGCCATGGTGGCCATCTCCTCGTCGAAGTCCTGCTCGAAGGTGAGCGCGATCGGGGCGCTGGCCTGCGGCTGCTTCGCGGGCCCCATGCCCATCACCGTGGCCTTGGACGCCCGGGGCGCCAGCGTCTGGGCGGGCGCCGGAGCGGGGGCGGCGCGCAGCGGGAGCTTCGTGGGCGCGGCGTTGGCCACCCGGGGCGCCGGGGCCGCCACCGGGCGCTGCGGCTGGAGGGGCTGCTGCGACTGCGGCTGCGGCGCGATGCCGGCCATGGTGGGCGCGCGGAAGCGCTGCCCGGGCGGCGGCATCGAAGGGGACGGGGCGGGGACCGACGGGCGCGGCGGCGGCGCGTCGTCCGACGGGAAATCGATGGCCTTGAAGCTGCCGGTGCTGGCGCTCTCGGAAGTGGGCGGCAGCCCGTTGGCGATGCGGCCGCGCTCGCGCTGGATGCGCTCGCCGCAGATCTTCTGCAGGTACGCCGCGACGGTGCGGTGGTTGCCCGGGCCGCCGAGCACCTTGGTGGCGCGCTCGATGGCGTCGGCGAACTCGTGCGCCGAGCTGTAGCGGTTGTTGGGGTCGCGCTCGAGGGCCTTCATCACGACCTGCTCGAGGGTCGCGGGCACCGACGGCGCGGCGTCGCGCAGCCGGGGGATGGGCTCGAAGAGCAGGTGGTTGAGCACCTCGACGTCGCTGTCGCCCTGGAAGAGCCTGCGCCCGGCGAGGAGCTCCCAGATGCAGATGCCCATGGCGAAGAGGTCGACGCGGCGGTCGATCTCCTGCCGGCGCGTCTGCTCCGGGGCCATGTACGAGATCTTGCCCTTGAGCTGGCCGTCGCGGGTCTGCGTGAGGCGCGAGCCGGCCTTGGCGATGCCGAAGTCGGTGAGGCGCGCGGCGCCGTCGGAGCCCAGCAGGATGTTCTGCGGGCTGACGTCGCGGTGCACCAGGTTGAGGAACTCGCCGTTGTCGTCGATGAGGTCGTGCGCCGCCTGGAGGCCGCCGAGGATGTCGAGGGCGATGCGCGCCGCGACGGGCACCGGGACCTTCTCGCCCACCTTCTGCGCGCTGCGCGAGAGGGTGAGCAGGGTCACGCCCTCGATGTACTCCATGACGATGTAGAGCCCCTCGGCGTCTTCGACGTCGAGGGTGGCCACCACGTGCGGATGCCGGATGCGCGCCGCGAGCCGCGCCTCATCCAGGAACATCTGCACGAACTCCTCCTCGCCCTCGAGGTGCGGGTGCAGGCGCTTGATCGCGACCAGGCGCGAGAACCCTTTCGCCCCCATGGACTTCGCCAGGAACACCGTCGCCATGCCCCCGGAGGCGATCTCACCGAGCACCTCGTAGCGGCCGATGCGCCGGGCCTGCGGGGCCTCGTCGAAGTGCGGCATCAGAAGCTCCCGCCCACGAGCAGTCCCGAGGGCGAAACGCTCGCGCGCATCGGGGCCGAGCGCCAGCGGGTGAAGAAGGCACCGATGAGGATGGTGGTGACGCCCGCCGCCGCGGTGACCCCGGCGAGCACGTTGGTGCGCAGCTCGCGCACGCGGCCGTCGTCGAGCGCAGACTGCGTGGGGTTCTGCGCGTAGGCCTCGCTGCCGTCGAGGGTGTCGAGGCCGCTCCACGCGAGGGCGCCGCCGAGGCCGGCGGTGAGCACGAGGCCGGTGATGAACACCGCGGGCGAGAGCCCGTCGGGGGTGGGAGGGTCGATCGCCGGGGGCGGGGCCAGCCGCTCGACGGTGGGCACCGCCCCGCGCATGGCGGGCGGGAGCTCGCTGTCGAGGGCGATGCCGCCCCGCACCTGGATCTCGTCGGGCGTGGCGATGCGCAGGGGCGCCGCGGGGGGCGTCGGGGCGGCGCCGGGCATGGTGAGCTCGATGGGGTTGTTGCTGCCCGCGAGGAGCTGCAGCGGGTGGTGGGTTACGCGCATGCCCCAGGCGGCGGTGAGGGTGTGGGGCCCGGGCTCGGCGAAGACGTCGCTGCCGCTGGTCTGCGCGTCGAGGGAGAGGTCGCAGCCGTCGCACTGCACCGTGACGCGGGCGAGGTTGGGCGAGAGGTCGTCGACGACGCGGTTGGCGTAGGCGGTGATGCGAGGGTCGGCGGCCTCGCGGCGCAGCAGGGTGAGCGCCAGGGTGGCGGCGCGGGCGTCGTGCGCGGGGGCGCGCGCGCCGCGGTGCGCGCGGATGGCCTGGATGAGCGCCTGGGCGGCGGGCTGGGTGCGGTCGGCGGTCTCGAAGAATTCCGCGGCAGCCGGGAAATCGCCGTTGGTGAAGGCGCGCTGGCCCTGCTCGTAGGCCGCTGCGGCTTCGTCGACCTGGGTCTGGGCGGATGCGGGCAAGGCGAGGAGCGCAAGGACGGAGGAGAGCGCGACGCCTCGGAGCATCACCCCCCATCGGGGCACCACCGGCGTCAGGAAATTCACCGCCACGGTGACGCCATGCTTCGAAATTTGGCTCTGGAAGTCAAGGGTTTCGAGGGCTTCGGGGAGGTCGGTGGATGGTGTGCCGCGGCGCGTTGCGGGACGGAAGAGGGGGACGTAAGGTGCCGCGCGTTCATGGCAACGGACTATTACGAAGTGCTCGGCGTCGCGCGCGCCGCGACCGCGGAGGAGATCAAGGCGGCCTACCGCAAGGCGGCGCTGAAGTATCACCCCGACCGCAACCCCAACAACGCCGAGGCCGAGGCGAAGTTCAAGCAGTGCTCCGAGGCGTACCACGTGCTGAGCGACGCTGACCGCCGCGCGCACTTCGACCGCTTCGGCAGCGCCCCGGCGGGCCCCGGGGGAATGCCCGACTTCCAGCAGATCAACATCGAGGAGCTCTTCAGCGACCTGATGGGGGGCTTGTTCGGCGGCATGGGCGGCGGGGTCGGCAGCTTCGTGCGGGGGCAGACCCGCGGCGGCCGCGACATCGCGCTCGAGCTCGTGATCACGCTCGAGGAGGCGGCGAAGGGCTGCGAGAAGGCGGTGGAGTTCGAGCGCCCCGCGGTGTGCGAGGTGTGCGCCGGGCGCGGCGCCGCGCCGGGGACGCCGGTGGACACCTGCCCGGCGTGCGCGGGGCGGGGCGAGGTGCGGTACCAGCAGGGGTTCTTCAAGATGTCGCGGGCGTGCGGGCGGTGCGGCGCGCGGGGCACCATCCCCCGCGAGGCGTGCCCGA
>CAIOSS010001430.1 GCA_903860995.1 uncultured delta proteobacterium
AGCAGGAAGCGCTGGAGCGCGCGGCGGTCGCGAGCGCGGCCCTCGCGCATGACCTTGAAGGTCGCCTGGTGGTTCTCCGGGCCGACGGCGAGGTAGACGGTGCCGAAGCCCTCGTCGTGGGTCTTCTTCAGGATCTTGTACCCGACGACCATCTGGCCGACGGCGAGGTCGTCCGCGGCGCGGCCGTCGTACACCGGGCGGAGGCGCACCTCGGCGGAGCGGTCGGTGAGCACGATGGCGTCGGCGAGGGCCTCGTGGAGGTCGTCGCGCACACTGCGCTCGGCGAGCGCGCGGGCGAAGGCCGGGCGGTTGGCCTCGGCGGCGACGTCGCCGGGATCGAGCCCGAGGAGATCACGGGAGAGCGTCTGCAGGGCGTCGAGGTCATAGAGGCGCTCGAGTTCGACGCGCAGGATCTCGACGGGGCCGATGGTTGCCGCGGTAGCCATGACGGGTTCGGTGCTCCTTCGCTCCCGGGATGTCGGCCTGAGGGCGACCGCCGATCCCGGAGCGGCTTTGATTCGGCGCGGATACTACACAACCCGCCCAGGGAAACACCCTTCCTGGTGAACCCCCGGCGGGTACACTCGCCCCATGATCGTGCCGCGGCGTCGCGCCCTCCCCCTCTCCCTCTCGTTCGCGGCGCTCACGGCTGCGACCGGGGCGCTGGGCAACGGGCGCTTTCCGACCGCCCAGATGGTGCAGCTCAGCACCGGGCCGCAGCCCGCCCGCATCGTGCTGCGCACCACCTTCGGGGTGCTGGTGGGCGAGGACGACGGCCGGCGCTGGTCGTGGATGTGCGAGGACGCCTTCGACTACGGCCGCGCCAACGTGTGGGACCCGCCGGTCGCCCTCGGGTCGCCGGGCGCCGACGGGGTGCCGCTCTTGCTGGGCACCCCGACGGGGCTGCGGCGCGCGGCGGGCGCGTGCGGGTCGACGGCGGTGCCCGAGGTGGGCTCGGACTACACCGCCGACCTGAGCGCGACGGAGGACGGGCGAACGGTGCACTGGGTGGGCACCTTCGTCGACGCCGCGACGCGGGCCCTGGTCAACCGGGTGCGCGCCTCGGACGACGGCGGACGGAGCTTCCGCACGGTGTTCGAGGGCCTGCCGGGGGTGTTGTTCCTGACGATGGAGGCGGCGCCGTCGAGGCCGCGGCGGGTGTACCTCACGGCCCGCGCCGAGGGCCCCGCGCGCGACCTGCTCTACCGCTCCGACGACGGCGCGATGACCCTCACCGAGCTCCCCCTCGACCTGCGCGGCGGCGCCGAGGGGTGGCTCTCCGCGGTCGACCCGACGGACCCCGACGTGGTGTACATGCGCTCCTTCGCGGCCAACCCGCTGCAGTCGCGCGAGCCGGGCGCCACGCTGCTGCTGCGCTCGACGGACGGCGGCGCGCGCTTCGGGGAGCTGACCCGCACGGCGGGCCCGATGCGGGGTTTCGCGCTCTCGGGCGACGGGCGCACGGTGTGGGTGGGCGGCCCCGACGACGGCTTGCTGCGCTCGGTCGACGGCGGCGCCTTCGAGCGCGTCTCGGGGGTGCAGGTGCAGTGCCTCCGCTGGCATGCGGGCTCGCTCTACGTGTGCGGCAACCACGTGGTCGACGGCTTCAACCTGGCGCGCTCGGACGACGGCGGCCGCACGATGGTCCCGCTGGTGGACTTCCGAAGGCTCGGGCCCCCGGCGGGATGCGCCGCGGGGACGACCGTGCGCGATCAGTGCGCGCCCACCTGGCCGACGGTGCAATCGGGCTTCGGCGCGCTGCCCGACGCGGGCCTCGACGCGGGGGCGGACGCGGGCACGGACGCGGGGGCGGCGGCGCCGCCGACGGTGGACGCGGGCGG
>CAIOSS010001431.1 GCA_903860995.1 uncultured delta proteobacterium
CGAGCGTCTGCCCGTCGGTCTGACTGAGGTTGGCAAGCGCCTGGATCGTGGCCAGTACGTTCTTCACGCGATGATCGAGCTCGGTCATCAGCAGGTTCTGCGTTTCACGAGCGGCCAGGTCGCTGCGGCGCAGAAAGACTTCCAGCAGCGTGGTGCGCAGCGAGGTGGCCACCTCGATTTCAACGGGCTCCCATGACCTCGACTGGAGCCGGACCTCTTGCGCCCAGGCCTCGAAACTGCCGCGCGGCGAGAGCCGGTTGCCATGGCGACCCGTCACCAGCTTCTGGGAGGGATCGCCGCCCCAGGTCACGGTCTTGACCCGCTCAGGCAGGAACCACAGCGCGTATTCGGCCGGCACGCGCGACAAAGACAGCGCCAGAACGCCGCTGGCCAGATGCGCGAAGGCCTCGGCCGGCGGCTAAAGTGCCGCCAGTTGGTCGGTGGCGAACACGGCCTCCTCCCTCGTACCGAGCCAGGCGACGAGATCGACGATCTGCTCCTGGGTCGGACCTTCCCCGATGCTCGTCAGTTGGCCGTTGAACCACAGCGACGCCCCGCTGGCCGGGATCAGATCGAGCAGGTTCGGCCGAAGCTGGGTCAAGGCGCGGGACAGGTCCGGCTGGTCTGCCAGCTGCCGCCTCAGGTCTTCGAGCTTCTGTTTGGCGGCAAGACGGGTGCCCATATCCTGAGCGGTAATGTGCGGGTCGATCATCAGCGACGCCATTTCGGCGAACAGCTCGCAAGCCACACGCAGCCGCGCCGGGACGTGGTGGGGCTGGTTGTGATGGCAGGCGATCATCCCCCAGAGTTGCCCATGCCGGACCATCGAGATCACCATGGTCGCCGCAACGCCCATGTTCGACAGATATTCGCGATGGATGGGCGACACGCTGCGCAACACGCTCAGGCTGAGGTCGAGCATCCGCCCGGTGGTCGGATTGACCAGCGGCTGGAGCGGCGCTGGCGCGTAGGTCACGTCTGGAATGAGCCGCAGCCAATTCTTCAAATACAACGCCCGCGCCTGGAGAGGAATGTCCGCGGCGGGGTAATGCAGACCAAGGAACGATGCAACCCCTGCATCGCGCGCCTCTGCCTCGACACAGCCGCTGCCATCCGGCAGGAAGCGATACACCATCACTCGCCCGAAACCGGTGACGGCATGCACCGCGTCGGCGACCGCCTGGAGAAGCGCTGCAACCGTGCGGGCGCCGGAGAGATGCGACTGCAATCGCTGCATCGCAGACCCGGTGTCGCCCCCTTCGGTCGCGCTGGTTCGCTCGAATTCGAGGATGGTGACGCCGTCGCCTTCATGGACGATGGCATCCAGCATGCGCCCGTCTTTGAGCAGAAGCACATCAAACAGTGGCAGCGAGCGGGTCAACCCACGCTGCACCCGCAAGGTGTCCTGGAGCCGCGCGACCTGCGCCGCGCCGAGCCGAGCCAGGATTCGACCGGTTGGCCGAGCAATTCTTCGGGAGTGGCACCCAGCACGCCCAGCGTGTCGCCGGCGACCTGCTGGACCACCAGGCTGCCGGTGGTCAGTGCGAGGAGCACGCCATGGGGCTGGATGGCGCCCGGAATATGGATGGGTTCGTTATCGCAAGTTTCGAGATCAACGGACGTGGTTGTCGGAGATGTCATGAGGTTTCTCGCAGAGTCGAAACTACGGAAGGCGAATAAGGCGTGTCAATGTTCAATTGGGATTTCCAAGTGAGCGCCCGTTGATGGCTGTCTGAGGACAATGTCGTGTAGCGTTTCGCGCTCTGGAAGCGGCCTTCTCGGTCGCTCGGGTCGGAGCCCGGAGAGAATGCGATTGCCCCCGGAATCGGGACAGGCCGTGCCGCTCGACGGCTCCTTCCGCTCCGAGCCGACGCAAGCCCCACGTCGTCGCCACTCCCCGGAGGCCCTGCGTGCGGGCGGGGCACAACCGGGAAGACCCCTGTGCTGCACGCGAGCCCGACGGGGTCGAGGCCGACCTCACGTCCGCCTTCGGAGAGAGGTGGTCGACCGCGGGACAGGCGAGCCGCCCTGGGCGAACGAGCCGCGGTGCTGCTCCAGGAGGCCACTCTCTCCACCGCGTGGATCGAAGTCCCAGCGGCGCTGCGCGCCCAGTCCGAAGGGGTCGCCCGAGAGTGCGCGTGGCCGCTCGTTCGAAGCAGCGCCTGCGTCGAAGGACGAAACGGATCGCTGGCGCGGCGGCACCATCACCTCAGTCGCATCACTTTGGGGAAGCTCGCCGTCCTCACGATCATCCAAAGCTCCTCCACCCTGGCGAACGTTGGGTGCATCCCCCCGAGTCGTCAAGGCGCTCCACGACTTTGTCGGCGCTCACCCCGGCGTCGTCGAGGGCAACGGCGGCGACCTTCGCACCGGTCTGTTGATGCAGTGCGTCTACGACGGCGAGCGGTGGGCGCACAGGCCGCTCCGGCTGACCGTGTTCATCGAGGCGCCGCGCGTCGCCCGACGGGTCGGGCCAGCCGTGCGGCGCGACCACTCAGCGCTCGATCGTGGTGTAGTGGATCCACGCGGAGAGCGGCGGGGACGTGGGCGGCAGCGACCACGCCACCATCACATCGGGCCGGTGCGACTCACGCCACACGGGGCTGTGCGCCGCGAGGTCGAGCCCTATCGCTTCTACACATCTCGACGGGCAGCTAAGGGGTCGTCGGAACGCTCGTTTCTCCGCGGTCGGAGCGGGGAGGGAGGCCGCCTGGATGCCGCCCGCTGAAGTGGGAGCCTGGAGCTGAGCGCTCCGCCTTCGCGGAGCTTCCTGAAGGAGCGCCGGTTGCTGGCGCAACCGACGGGAGGTCACCGGCTGGCGCGATCGAACTCCATGCGACGCTCTGGAGTTTGTCCTGCTGCTCCGCGGGCGCGAGGCGCCGGCGAGGGTGACGGGCGCGAGGGCGTCGAGGCGAGCGAGCATCGGGCCAGGGATCATGCCGTTTCTTCGCACGGCACCGCCCGCGCAGCTCGGCCTCGCGGAGGAGCTCGACCCCGACGCCCCGTGGCACACGCTGCCCGTCGCGGCGATCGACACGGAGACCACCGGCCGCGATCCGGGCCGCGGCGACCGCATCGTCGAGACCGCCGTCGTGCACCTGCGCCACGGCGTGGTCGAGGGGCGCTACGGCATGCTGGTCAACCCGGGCATGGCCATTCCCGCGGACGCCTCGGCGGTGCACGGGATCACCGACGCGCAGGTGAAGGGCGAGCCCACCTTCGAGCAGCTCGCGCCGCGGGTGCTGGAACTCCTCCAGGGGCGCATTCCCCTCGCGTACAACGCCGGCTTCGACCGCGGGTTCATTCGCTCCGAGCTGGTGCGCGCGGGGGTCGAGGTGACGAAGACCGCCGCGACGCCGCCGGCGCTGCGGGGCACGGAGTGGCTCGATCCGCTCGTGTGGGCGCGGGCGCTCCAGACGGGGGTGAAGGGCTTCAAGCTCGGCGAGGTGTCGTTGCGGCTCGGGGTCGACCTGTCGAACGCCCACCGCGCGACGGACGACGCCGAGGCCGCGGGCATGGTGCTCTACAAGCTGCTGCCGCAGGAGCGGGGCACGACGTACCGATCGCTGGTGCTCGAGCAGCGCGGGCTGAAGTCGGGCCCCGCGGGCCGCACCTGGCGGCGGTAGCGGTCAGCCCGTCTCGACGCGGTCGCGGCCGCCCCGCTTCGCGCGGAAGAGCGTCTCGTCGGCCCGGTGAAACAGGGTCTCCCAGGTCTCCGTGGTGATCGGATCGAACGACGCTACGCCGAAGCTCGCGGTCACCTGCAGCTTGACCCCGTGCGTCGCGATGACGGACGCGTTGAGCGCGCGGCGGAGGCGACCCGCGAGGGTCTCCGCGACCTCCGAGCCGGCGTCGCGGAGCAGAACGCAGAACTCCTCGCCGCCGTAGCGCACGACCAGGTCGGACGCGCGCACGCCGGGCCGCAGCACGGCGCCGACGCGCCGGATGACCTCGTCGCCCGCCGCGTGCCCGTGCGCGCGAAGCGGTCGCTGACGGCGACGAGAGGGCCGAGCGGGGATTTTCCCGCCGTGGCCCCTACGGCGCCGTC
>CAIOSS010001432.1 GCA_903860995.1 uncultured delta proteobacterium
GGCGCCGGGTCGGTGAGGTCGTCGCGGGCACGTACACGGCCTGCACCGAGGTGATCGACCCGTTCTTGGTCGAGGTGATGCGCTCCTGGAGGGCGCCCATCTCGGTCGCCAGCGTGGGCTGATAACCCACCGCGCTCGGGATGCGGCCGAGGAGCGCCGACACCTCGGAGCCCGCCTGGGTGAAGCGGAAGATGTTGTCGACGAAGAGCAGCACGTCCTGGTTCTCGTCGTCGCGGAAGTACTCCGCCACGGTGAGCGCCGAGAGGGCGACGCGGGCGCGCGCGCCGGGCGGCTCGTTCATCTGCCCGTAGACCAGGGCGGTCTTGCTGATGACCGAGGTCTTGCCGTCGCCGAGCTTCGACTCCGTCATCTCGACGAAGAGGTCGTTGCCCTCGCGGGTGCGCTCGCCGACGCCGGCGAACACCGACACGCCGCCGTGGGCCTTCGCCACGTTGTTGATGAGCTCCATGATGAGCACGGTCTTGCCCACGCCGGCGCCGCCGAAGAGGCCGATCTTGCCGCCCTTCTTGTAGGGGGCGAGCAGGTCGATGACCTTGATGCCCGTCTCGAGGATCTCTTCCTTCGTGCTCTGGTCGGTGAACGACGGCGGAGCGCGGTGGATGGGGCGGAACTTCTTGGCGTTGACCGGCCCCGCCTCGTCGACGGGCTGGCCGATGACGTTGAGAATGCGACCGAGCGTCTCGGGGCCCACCGGCATCATGATCGGGGCGCCGGTCGCCATCACTTCCGCGCCGCGCACGAGGCCGTCGGTGGAGTCCATGGCGATCGCGCGCACGGTGTTCTCACCGAGGTGCTGCGCGACCTCGAAGACCAGGTTCCAGGGCTCGTCGCTGATGGACTTGTTGGACACCCGGAGGGCCGAGTTGATCGCCGGCACGCCGCCGGGGGGAAACTCCGCGTCGATGACGGGGCCGATGATCTGGGTGATGCGTCCGGTCGGAAGTTCTGCCATCGTCGTGTTCCTTGGCGGCGCGCATAAGAGCCGCGCGCGAGGCGGTAGGTCGTCAGGGCGGCGCCCCACTACCACAGCCAGAGCGATGGGGTCAAAGCACATCCCGGGCAACACCCCACGGACCTTCCAACGCGCTATATCGACCCCACCGAAGGGCCCATGACGACCGACGACGCCACCTCCTCCACCCCCGTCCCCGAGCGCGCCACCTCCGTCGCCACCCGCGAGCTCGTGCTCCAGGCGCTGTGCCTCGTCGGCCTGGCCGTCTCCGCGATGCTGCTCGTCGACTACGTGCGCCCGCCGGTGTTCTGCGCCGACCACGGCTCGGGGTGCGACGCCGTGCGCCAGTCGTCCTTCGCGCGCCCCCTCGGCGTCCCGCTGCCCATCCCCGGCGCGCTCTACTTCGTCGCCCTCCTCGGCCTCTCCCTGCTCGGCGCGAGCGACCGCGCCCGCCGCCTGCTGGCCTCCCTCGGCCTCCTCGGCGTCCTGGCCGGCGTTTCCCTCGTGGCCATCCAGGGCGTCGTGCTCCACCACTGGTGCCGCTACTGCATCGCCGTCGACGCCTCGTCCATCGTCGCGGGCGCCCTCGCGGTGAGCCTGCGCATGGACGTGCGCGCGCCCGACGCCCCCGCCCTCCGGCGCCTCGTGCCCTCGTACGCCGTCACCGGCGCGGCCCTCCTCGCGCTGCTCGTCCCCCTCGGCTACGGCCTCTCGCGCCCCAGCGAGCGGCCCATCGGGCCCAACAGCCCCACGCTCGCCCCGCTCCCCGACGTCATCGCGCAGCTGCAGCAGCGCGACGTCGCCACCATCGTGGAGTTCGTCGACTACGAGTGCCCCTTCTGCCGCCGCCAGCAGGAGGCCCTCGCGCCTGTGCTCGCCTCGTACGGCGCGCGCGTGCGGGTCATCCGCAAGAACGTCCCGCTCTCCTTCCACGAGCACGCCCGCGACGCCGCCCGGGCCGCGTGCTGCGCCGACGAGCAGGGCCGCGGCGAGGCCGTCGCCGCCGCGCTCTTCCGCGCCGAAGACCTCACCCCCGCCGGGTGCGAGCGCGTCGCGCGCGAGGCCCACGCCGACCTCGAGGCCTACCGCGCCTGCCTCGCCTCGCGCCGCCCCGACGTGGTCATCGAGCGCGACCTCAACGACGCCCGCGCGGCCGGGGTCTCCGGGCTCCCCACGCTCTACGTCGGCGTCGAGCGCTTCGAGGGCCTCACCGACGCCACC
>CAIOSS010001433.1 GCA_903860995.1 uncultured delta proteobacterium
AGTTCGGCAAGCGCGAGCGCGACTTCAGCGACCGCGACGCCCAGGTGCTCGGCATGAGCACCGACTCGCACTTCGTCCACCACGCGTGGCGCACCCACCACGACGACCTGCGCAACCTCCCCTTCCCGATGCTCGCGGACGTGAAGCAGGAGCTCTCGCGGGCGCTGGGCATCCTCCACAAGGGCGCCGGGGTCTGCCTCCGGGCGACCTTCATCATCGACCCCGAGGGGGTCATCCGTTGGGTGTCGGTCAACGACCTCGACGTGGGCCGCAGCATCCCGGAGGTTCTCCGCGTGCTCGACGGGCTCCAGACCGGCGAACTCTGCCCGTGCAACTGGCAGAAGGGCGACAAGACCCTGTGAGCGAGCCCGTCACCCTCGAGGCGCTGGGCAACCGGCTGCCGGACGCTGCGCGTGACCTGCGGCTCAACCTGGGCGCCGTGCTCGGTGATGGCACCCTCTCGCTCGCGCAGCGCTGGGGATCGGCCATCACCTCCGCCATCACGGCGCGGCACCCCGAGCTTCGCGACGCCCTGCTGCACGGCGCCCGCGCGGCGGGGGTCGACGAGGGCGTGATCGACGACGCCCGCGCGGCGGCGGCGATCATGGCGATGAACAATGTCTACTACCGGGGACGACACCTCATCGGGAAGGAGTCGTACATGACCAGGCCCGCGCGGCTGCGCATGAACCGCATCGCGAAGCCGGCCAGCAACAAGGTCGACTTCGAGTTGTTCTGCATCGCGGCTAGCGCGATCAAGGGCTGCGGCGACTGCCTCAAGTCCCACGAGAAGGTCGTGATCGACGGCGGCCTCACCGAAGACCACGTCCACGACACCCTCCGCCTCGCCGCCGTCATCAACGGCGTCGCGGTGGCCCTCGACGCCTGAGCGTCGTCCCCTCGTTTCCTCCCATCATCACCGGCTCGGATCGAACGGACGGCGTCTGCCGAGCCGTCTCACCTCCCCACGCGCGTGGTCGCGCGAAGGGAGGTGGGATGCGGGAGGCCGATCAGGAGGGCGGGCAGTTGTACGTGACGACCGCGCCGATGGAGGCGCCAGTGCGCAGCGTGGCGCACGAGCTGCCGTTGAAGCGCAGGCGGCTGCGGGAGGCGTCGGTGAAGGTCCACCCGTTGGTGCCGTCGTTGGGGATCACCGCGCCGCCGAGCAGCACGCGGAACTGCGCAGGGTTGGTGATCGTCGGCAGGCCGGAGGGCACCGGGTACTCGCACGAGTTGGTAGCGCCGGTGATGGCGTTCATCGCTTCGACGAGCTGGCGCGTGCTGGAGGCGTCGTAGAACGCCGTGTCCCCCGAGCGGCCGCGCCCGCCAGCGCGCGCCATCTGGTTGAGCGCGTCGCGCGGCCCGGGAACCCCGAGCACGAAGGTGTCGACGCCGGTCGCCCGCAGGGCCGTGAGTTCGCTCACCACCGCGCTGACCCCGGAGTCGCAGTTGGGGGCGCCGTCGGTGGCCAGCAGCACGAAGCGCCGGCGCGTCGTGGGGTTCGAGCGGAAGTACCCCGCCGCGCCTGCGATGGCCGCGCGGGTAGGCGTCCAGCCGTCGGGCCCGATGCGCTGCATGATGTCGGTGATGAGCCGGGCGTTGCCGCGCGAGGGCGGGAAGGTCATGCCCCCCGCGGGCACCCCGCAGGTGCCGCCGACGGGGAACATCTGGAGCCCGATGTCGAAGGCGTCTTCCACCCGCGGGAGCACGATGTTGACCGCCGAGCGCAGCGCGCCCCAGCGGGTGGAGCCATCGCTGAAGCGCGCGCTCATGCTGCCCGAGCGGTCGGCGATGAGGGTGATCTCCGCGACGTCGGGCAGCAGGTCTTCGATGGTGCCGCGGGTGCACACCGGCTGGCACGCGGCCGTGAAGCGGCACGATTGGTCGAGGCAGTCCGACAGGCCGTTGCAGTCGTCGTCGATGCCGTTGCCGCAGATCTCCGCCGTGGGCAGCACCTCGCCGCTGCAGGCGCCCCAGTCGTTGCCGCCGCTCGCGACGTTCACGCAGGTCTGCATGCCGGCGCGGCAGATGCCGACGCCGATCGAGGCGGTCGCGCCCGTGTTGCAGGCCCTCGACGCGCCGAGCATGCAGTTGCAGCCCTCCATGGTCATGCCGTCGCAGTTGCGGTCCATCCCGTCGCAGGTCTCGGCCGCGGGGGTGACCTCCCCGGCGCAGCTACCCCAGCGCCCGGCCGGCGAACACACCTGGTTGCCGCCCCGGCAGGTGCCACGACCCGCCGTCGCCGCAGGGCCCGAGTAGCACGAGCGCATCGCGCCCGGCGTACAGGGGCAGGTCTCGTCGACGTTGCCGTCGCAG
>CAIOSS010001434.1 GCA_903860995.1 uncultured delta proteobacterium
CCGACGCCGCCCTCACCGACGCCGCCCTCACCGACGCCGCCCTCACCGACGCCGCCCTCACCGACGCCGCCGTGGCGGCCGACGCCCCCGCTGCTGCGGTCGATGGCGCCGTGGCCGCCGACGGAGGCGCCCCGGTGGTGCTCCCGCCCATCCGCGTGCGGGACATCCCCGCGCTGGGCTTTCCCATCGAGCGCCAGAGCGGCGGGCCGACCATCGACGCGCCGACCTACGGACTCATCGCGGTGGCCGACCGGGTGCCGGGCGACGCCGTGTGGGCCGACGTGGCGGGACGCGACGCCTTCGTTGCGCGCGTCGGCCTCGGCGTGACGCGGCTGCAGACGCGGCCCAACCAGGCCGCGGTGGAGTACCGCGTGCACGACCTCGCGATGCAGCGCCGGTCGCTCTCGCTCGCCACCGACGCGCGCGGCAACGTGTGGATGGTCGGCGAGGACGGCGGTCCGGTGCGCTACAACGGCCGCACCTTCGAGCGGGTGACCCTCGAGGAAGACCCGCAGGTGCACCCGCTGATGTTCTGGTCGCAGGGGGCCAACGCCTACGCGGTGGCGCGCGTCGGCGACGCCAACATCCTGCGCGGCTACAAGCTGGAGGGCGCGACGTGGCGCCGCCTGCTCGACGGCCCGGTGGAGACCTACGGTCCCGGCACCGTGGACGTGCGCTTCCTCGCGGCCGACCACGCAGGCAAGCTCTGGGTGGGCCTGCGGGTGCTGCCCCCGGCGGGAGGCACCGGCGACGCGCGCGAGCTCGGCGTGGCGGTGCTCGACCCCAACGCCCCGGTGGCGCCGCAGTACAACGCCAACGTGCCCGCGACGGGCGGCGAGAACGGCAGCCGGCGCACGCCGAGCGACCTGTCCGCGGTGGCCTTCGACTCCGCCGACACGGCCTGGTTCGCGGGCCTCGAAGGGCTCACGTCCATCCGTGGCGCGGGCGAGGTGGCGCGCTTCCGCGAGGCCGAGGGGGTGCGCGGCGACCTCGTGAGCGACGTGGCACGCGCGCTCGGCGACCGCATCTACTTCGCCACCCCGGAGGGCCTCGGGGTGCGCGCGAGCAACGAGTTCAGCTTCCCGGTGGAGGGCTCGTCGGCGCAGCCGCGCGTGACGGCCCTCGCGGTCGACTCCAACGGGTCTCTCTGGGGCGCTGGTCCGCGCGGGGTGTGGCGCTACGACGGCCGCAGCTTCACCCGCCTCGGCCGCGCCCAGGGCCTGCCCACCGAGGACTTCAACGACATCGCCGTCGACGCGCAGAACCGCGTGTGGCTCTCCAACACCGACGGGCTCGTCCTCTACGACCAGGCCATCCGCGCGCAGTGAGCGCCGGACGGCGGGACGGCGGCGCGCGAAGGGCGTACGCTCCGCCCGCTGCCATGGTCGTACGCCCCCTCCTCCGCCCCCTCCGATCGCTGCTCGCGCCGCGGTTGCTGGCCCTGACCATCACCCTCACCCTCGGCGCCGTGGCCCTCGCCGCGCCGCCCGAGGTCGCCCCGGACGACGCCCAGCGCGGCGCGCAGGAGCGCCGGCGACCCCGCCCGCGGGGAACCCAATCACACCACGGCTCCCGCCATCACCGCGGGCAGGAGGCGCCGCCCGCGCAGGTGGTCGTCCCCACGCCGCCGCCCGCGGGCACCCAGCCGGTCCCCGCGCCGCGTGACCCGCGCGACCCGCTCATCCCGCTGCCCTTCTGACGGCGCACCCGCGCCCCTCCTCCCCCCTTCCCTCGCGCCCCCGGCGAACACACCTTTGTCCGGTCGCCAGTGTCGGCGACGGAGGTGCTCCGATGAGCCAAGGTCTCGTTCTCCCCTGCGCGTCGTGCGGCCAGAAGAACCGCGTTCCCCCGGGCCGCCTCGGTGATCGCCCCCGCTGCGGCAAGTGCCAGGGCACCGTGCACGAGCCCGGCGCCGTGGTCGCCGTCGACCGCGACCCCGACCTGCAGTCCGTGCTCGCGAGCGCCGACGTTCCAGTGCTCATCGACTTCTGGGCCCCGTGGTGCGGGCCGTGCCGCGCGGTCGCCCCCGAGGTCGCCAAGGTGAGCGCCCGCCACGCCGCCGACGTGCTCGTGCTCAAGGTGAACACCGACGTCGACCCGGCCGTCGGGCAGCGCTACGGCATCCAGTCGATCCCCACGATGGCGGTGTTTCGCGACGGCCGCGAGGTCGCGCGCACCAGCGGCTCGCGCCCCGCGTCGGCCATCGAGCAGTGGATGGCCCAGGCCCTCGGGCGCTGACCGCACCTTCGCCGCGCGACCCGCGGTGCATTCGCGCTACCCTCCGGCCCCGCAACCGATGGCCCGCGCACCCTGGCAACGTTCCCGCGGCGTCGACGCCGTGCTCGACCGCTGGCGTCACGACGACGCCGTGCGCCGCGACCTCGCGCTCGACCGGGCCCTCGCGCCCACCGAATCCGACGCCGTCCCCGTCCCGGTCGACCTCCCGGAAGCGCTCCGGGCGGGCCTGCGCGCCCGCGGCGTCACCAGCCTCTACCGCCACCAGCGCGAGGCCCTCGACCTCGCCCGCGCGGGGCGCCACTTCGTCGTCGCCACGCCCACCGCGTCGGGCAAGTCCCTCTGCTTCAGCCTGCCGCTCGCCGAGCGCCTCGCCGCCGAGCCCGGCGCCCGCGCCCTCGCGCTGCTCCCCACCAAGGCCCTCGCCCGCGACCAGGAGCACTCCCTCGGCGCCCTCTTCCACGCCGCCGGGCTCGACGCCGTCGTCGCCACCTACGACGGCGACGCCAGCGCCGACGCCCGCCGCCGCGCCCGCGAGCGCGCCAACGTGGTCATCACCAACCCCGACATGCTCCACGCCGGGATGCTCCCGCACCACGCCAGCTGGTCGCGCTTCTTCTCCGCGCTGCGCTTCGTCATCGTCGACGAGCTCCACGCCCTCACCGGCGTCTTCGGCTCGCACGTCGCCAACGTCCTGCGCCGGCTGCGCCGCGTGGCGCGCTTCCACGGCAGCGACCCGGTGTTCCTGTGCGCGTCGGCGACGCTGGGCAACCCGGGGCCGCACGCCGCCCGGATGATCGGCGCCCCGGTGGTCACCCTCGACCGCTCGGGCGCGCCGGTCGGCCCGCGCAACGTCGTGGTCTACAACCCCCCGGTGATCAACCCCGAGCTCGGGGTGCGCGCGAGCTACACCCGCTCGGCCGTGCGCCTCGCCGCCGACCTCGTGCGCGCCCAGGTGCCCACCCTCGTTTTCGGCTCGTCGCGCCACGCCGTCGAGACCATGCTCCGTTACCTCCGCGACCGGCTGCGCCCCGAGGGGGTGCCCGACGAGGCCCTCCAGGCCTACCGCGGCGGATACCTCCCGGAGACCCGCCGGCGCATCGAGCAGGGCCTGCGCGACGGCGACGTGCGCTGCGTGGTGGCCACCTCCGCGCTGGAGCTCGGCATCGACCTCGGCGACCTCGACGCGGTGATCTGCGCGGGCTACCCCGGCACCCTCGCGGCGCTCTGGCAGCGCTTCGGGCGCGCGGGCCGCCGCGGGGTCTCGTCGCTCGCGCTGCTGGTCACCTCCGCCGCGCCGGTGGACCAGTACCTCGCGCGCGACCCGCGGTGGATCCTCGGCGCGCCCATCGAGGAGGCGCGCGTCGACCCCAACAACGTCGAGCTGCTCTTGCAGCACCTGCGCTGCGCCACCTTCGAGCTGCCCTTCGCGGGGAGGGAGTCCTACGGCGAGCTCTCCGCCGACGCGACCGCCGACGCGCTCGCGGTGCTGGCCGAGGAGGGCTCCATCCACAAGAGCAACGACCGCTGGACCTGGGTGAGCCCGGACTACCCCGCGCAGAAGGTCTCGCTGCGGTCGATCAGCGACGTGCGGGTGGCGGTGATCGAGCGCGACAACCAGCGCACCCTCGCGGAGGTCGACCACCGCAGCGCCCTGATGCAGCTGCACGCGCGGGCGATCTACCAGCACGAGGGGGCGCCGTGGCTGGTGGAGTCGCTCGACCTCGAGGGGCGCCGCGCGGTGGTGGTGCCGTCGCCGCACGACTGGTTCACCGAGGCCATCACCCGCACCCGCCTGGAGGTGCTGCACGCCGAGGAGACCGCGCCGTTGATCCCCGACTCCGACGGGGCCACGGCGACGCTGGGCGAGGTGCAGGTGACCACGGAGGTGACGGGGTTCCGACGGGTGAGGTTCCACACGCACGAGACGCTGGGGCAGGACCGCCTGGAGCTGCCGCCCTTCGTCATCGAGACCGACGCCTGCTGGATCTCGCTCCCCGCCGACCGCTTCGACGCCGCGTGCGCGCGGATGGAGGGCGACGGCCAGGTGAGCGGCCGGGCGCGGGTGCTCGACGGGCTGCGGGGCGTCGGGTACGCGCTGCGCTCCATCGCCAGCCTCGCGCTGATGTGCGCCCCGCAGGACCTCGGCACCTCCATCGAGCTGCTGCCCGCCGCCGACGACGACCCCGGGGTGCTGTCCCCGACGCTCTTCCTCTACGACGCCGCGCCGGGCGGCGTGGGCCTCGCCGAGCGGGCCTTCGAGCGCCGCGACGCGCTCCTGTCCCGGGCGCGCTCGCTGGTGCTCGACTGCCCCTGCCCCCACGGGTGCCCGGCCTGCGTGAGCCCCGGGCTCGACGACGACGGGGGCGACCGCAAGCAGACCGCCCTCGCGCTCTTCGACGCGCTGGGCGCGCCGACCTTGCAGTAGCCGTACGGGAGAGCCCCCCCTTACCCCAGGTGCACGATGCGCCGACGCTTCTTCTCGACCACGCCGTCCGACGACGGGAGGGAGGTGCGTCGCTTCGTCGGGTCGTCGTCGTGCTCGATGCGCGGCGGGTCGCGCACGATCTCCACCTCGACGGAGGCCGCCGCGATCGCGGGCGACGGCTCCGCGGGCGTGGCCTGCTCGGTCACCGCCTCCGCCACGACCGCCGCGGCCGCGCGCGGGGCCCCGCCCAGGAGCTCATCGAGGGCCGCGATGCGCCGCGTGAGGATGCTGCTGTCGGTCGAGTCGGGGTGCGTGGCCAGCTGGCGCATCGCGTCCTCGCGGGCCTCGCGCAGGGCGCCCGCGCGGATCTTCATGTCGATCACGTCGGTCATCCCGAGGCGCGCGGTCTCCTCCTCGTGCGAGCCCGGGTTGAGCCCGTCTTCGGCGTCGAGGACCGCCACCAGCTCAGCGAGCGCGTCGCGGTAGCGCGTCCATCGGGCGGCGTCGGACTTCGACGGCGAGAGGTGCGCCATCCGCCGCAGGGCGCCGCGGAGGTCGCCCACGGAGACGTCCTGCTCGGCCAGGTCGAGGGCCTCGTCGGGGCTCTCGTGCATCGCGGCCATCTCCTGCCGGAACTCCTCGTCGGCCTCGCGGTACGGCCGGGTGTGCGCCGGCTCGAAGAGCAGCGCCCGCAGGGCGTCGGCCCGCCGGGACAGCTCGAGCTCGCCGGGCGAGTCGGTGATCATCTCGCGCAGGACCTCCCACGCCTCGCGGGTGCGCCCGAGGGCGATGAGCGCGTCGACGTCGGCCCGGCGCGGGTCGCCGTGCAGGTTGGGCAACGGCAGCAGGAGGTCTTCGAGCCGGCTGAGCTTCTCGGCCCACGCCGGCTCGTCGGGAAACTCCCGGTTGAGCAGCCGCAGGGCCACGCAGGCCTCGAGCAGCGCGCCCTCCCGCGCGAGCGCGTCGACCCGCCCGTCGCGCAGGGGCATCAGCACCTCGCGGCAGCGCCCGGGCGCCGGGGCCTCCGCGGCGAAGAGCCTCGCCCGGAGGCGCAGGGTCTGCGGCGACGACGGGTCGTGGGCGCGGATGGCCTCGAGCACCTCGACGCCCGCGTCGACCTCCCCGGCGTCGGCGAGGAGCGCGACGAGGTCGTCAGTGGTGAATGTTCCTGCGGCGTCGCCCATCGAAGACCCTCCAGCGAAGCGGTGTACCCGCCGGAGACAATACCCGCGGACGACCGTGCGCGCGAACGCTACCGCGCCGGGCGGAGCAGGCCCCGCAGCAACCCGAGGTCGCTGAGGGCGATGGCGAGCAGGAGCGTGGCGAGCAGCGGCGCCCAGAGGTTGCGCCGCGGCGTGGCGCCGTCGACCAGCAGCCAGGTGTCGGCGTGGACGGGCGCCCGCAGCGTGCCACGGAGATAGCGCCCGACGCCCGCGTAGCGACCACCCCCCCCGCCGAAGCGCGTGAGCCGCCCGCGGAACTCCCCGCGCGACATGGCCTGCGCGCCGTCTTGCGACACCTGCACGTAGATGGGCGCCCCATCGCGCCCCGCCACCGGGAACACCAGGTGCTCGCCCGGCCACAGCGGCCGCGAGTAGGTGACCGCGCCGGCCATGGAGGGCGAGGCCCGCAGGGTGACGTACTGGTTGAGCCCGACGCTCGCGGGGTCGGCCGTGCGCCCGTCGCCGAGCGAGGTGGCCGAGGTGGGGGCCATCGCGTAGCGGACGTCGTCGATCATCTGCGAGGCGAGGAAGAGCGCCGCCACGGGGATGACCGAGAGCAGCACGGCCAGGACGCGGCGGCGGGCGCGCGGGGGCGCGGGGAGCCCGACGAGCACTTCATCGAGCGCGTCGACGTGCCCGGGTGCCGGCGGCGCCGGGATGTCGTCAACGGTGGTCGCGGTGTTCATGGTCGCCATCGGTCGGTATGACCCTCGGGGATGGGAAAGGTTCCGAGCCGGGGTGAGCATACACGACGGAGGGGGTCGGAGGATCGGCTCACCCCCCGCGGAGCACCTCGTCGATGGCGCCCACCACCGTCGCCACGTCGGCCTGCGCCACCGAGCACAGCGCCACCCGCAGCGCGCCCGCCGAGGGGACCACGAACACCCCGCGCGCCTTCAGCTTCTCCGCGTGGGCCTTCGCCTCCGCCGAGAACACCGTCACGAAGAACCCGCCGTCGTAGCGCGGGTACCGCAGCGCCGTGCCCGCCGCCGCCCGGTTGAAGGCCTCCACCCGCGCGTCGAGCAGCGCCCGCAGCCGGTCGCGCTCGCCGTCGACCTTCGCCTTGAGCGGCGCGTCGGTGAGACAGCGCGCCACCGCGTACTGCCCCGCGGCGTTGCAGTTGCTCCACGTCCCGCGGCAGGCCCACGCGAGCGCCCGCTGGATGGCGTCGCGCGCCGCGGCGTCGTGGGTGCACGCCACCAGCGCCCCGATGCGCTGCCCGTACTGCGTGAAGGCCTTGCTGCCCGACCACGCGAAGAGCACCGCCGCCCGCTCGGCCAGCGGCTCCAGGTGCTTCAGGAACGACCGCGTGTCCTTCGCGTAGGCGAGGTACGCCACGTCGGCGAGCACCGTCGTCGGGACGCGCTTCGCCACGTCGGCGAGGATGGTCGACGCGCTGGTCCACTCGGCCGCGGTCATCGAGTAGCCCGTGGGGTTGTGGCAGGGGTCGTTCAGGAACACGAGCACCCGGCCCTGCTTCGCCGCGACCTCGTCGAGGCCCCGCGCGAAGCCGTCGAGGTCGAAGCCGCCGTGCTCGGCGAACATCGGGAACGTCGCGAGCGAGCGCTCGTGCTCGTCGCAGATGGTGGCGTAGGGCCCCCAGTAGAACGACGACGTGAGCATCGACTGGCCGCGCTCGAGGAAGGTCGACACCGCGTGCCGCAGCGCCCCGGTGCCGCCCGGCGTCGAGACCGCCGTCGCGCAGTCGGCCAGCGAGGTGCCGCCGAGCAGGTCGCCGATGACCGCCCCGAGGAACTCCGGCGCCCCCGCGATGGGCGCATACGCCGCCGCCTTAAGAGGGGGCACCTCCCGCAGCGCCTCGACCACCGAGGGCAGCACCGCGAGCCGGCCGTCGTCCTCCAGCAGCGCCCCGACGGTGGCGTTGACGATTCGCTCGCCCGCCGCGCGACGCTGCATCGCCTCGCGGTTGAGGGCGAAGATGGGGTCGTCTCCGGGGCGTGACGCGTTGCGGGCGGGGAGCAGGCTCATGGTGCCCCTGGTGATGCCACGAGGGCGCGGCCGGTGTCACCTGCAGGCGCGACCCCCGGCGCTACGACCCCAGTCGCCCGAGGCGATCGAGCATCGCCGGGAGCTCGCGCACGCTCGGCAGCACGTGCGTCGAGGGGAAGCGCCGCAGCGTCGCCGCGGGGTGCGACCCGCTGGTGACCCCCACCACCGCCCGGGCGCCCGCGTTGCGCCCGGCCAGCATGTCCACGGGCGTGTCGCCCACCACCACCACCTCGTCGACGCCGTGCACCCCGCAGCGCTGCATCGCCTCGTGGATCATGTACGGCGCGGGCCGCCCCTCGCGCACGTCGTCGACGCACACCACGGCGTCGACCGCGTCGCGCCAGCGCAGGCCCTCCACGATGATGTCCGTGACCCGGCGGTAGAAGCCCGTGTTGAGCGCCACCTTCACGCCCCGCGACCGCAGCCGCGCGAACACCCCCTCGGCCCCCGCGATGGGCGCGACCCCCGCGCGGGCGTAGGCGCCCTCCAGCACCGCGCAGAAGGCCTCGTAGCCGCGGTCGCGCAGGGCGCGGGCCTCCTCGTCGCGGCCGGGGCCCGCCTGGCGCCGCGCGAGCTCGTCGAAGACCGCGCGCTTGGAGGCGCCCATACGGTCGTTGAGCTCGTCGCGCGACACCCGCAGCCCGACGTGGCCCGCCGCCGCGACGAAGCACTCCAGCACCATCCCGTCGTCGTGCACGGTGGTGCCCGCCATGTCGAACACCACCAGCTGTACGCCCCCAGCCATCGTCCTCATGGGAAACCACCGCGCGCCCGGATACAAGTCCCACCCGCGGCATTCGCCCCGGTGGTCCCGTCGGCGACGGGGGCGGTTTCGTGCGACACCGTACGACCGTTGGTCAGAACCAGGTGGTCACGCCGAGGGTGAGCGTGTCCTGCGACCGGGCGTTGGGCACGAAGGCGCTGGTCATCGCGTCGGACGCCACCGCGCCGCGGAAGTACATCGTGCCCTCGGCCGCATCGTGGCGGTACTCCAGGCGGATCGACACGTTGTCGTGGGGTCGGGCGTCGAGGGTGGCGGTGCCCGAGCTCACCCAGCGCCCGGGCCAAGAGATGCTCGACGCGGTGCCCGAGGCGTTGCTCGCGGCGGTCTCGTGGAAGAAGTCCCCGCGCGCGGCGAGGTAGAGCCACGGGCGGAGTCGAACCCGGGCGTAGAGGGCGCCCGCGGCCCACCACGAGGTGCCGAAGGCGTTGGGCTCGACGCCGACGTTGCCGTGCACCATCAGCGACAGCCACGGGCGGGGATAGACCGCGAGGTAGCTGTCCATGACGTGGCGCCAGGGCGTCGACCCCTGGCGCTCCGCCGAGCCGGGCGAGCGCTCGACGCCGCCGAAGTAGAGCGCGTGGAAGGTCACCCGGTCGGTGACCACGTAGTCGAGGGCGGCGGACACCGACTTCTCGTCGTTGTTGTCGACGACGCTGTTCCAGCCGTTGTAGCCCGCGACGCTGAGCGTGAGGGTGTCGGTGAGGCCGTACGAGGCGCGCATCCCCGTGTGGTAGAAGGGCAGCCCGAAGAAGAGGTTGGAGCGCGACCAGTTCCACTGATCCTTCACGGCCATGCCCTCGGGGCCGATCGGCGAGAGGAACACCCCCGCCTCCAGGAGCAGGCCCCGGCCCAGCGGCGCGCGCCACGCGACGACCGCCTGCTGGATGAACTTCCACACGTCGAGGTTGGAGGCGCCCGCCCCGCCCGCGCTGCTCCGGTCGGGCTCGGCGAGGTAGTACGTCTCGGGGGTGGCGCCGACCTGCAGCGCGAGGCGCACGGACACGGGGCCCAGCACCCCGGTCGCGTCGAGCACCACGTTGGAGAGCGTGAAGGTGTTGTGGCGCGTGTCGAAGCCGCGGAAGTTCGTGATCCCGTTCGAGGGGTTGTTGAAGTTCCACTGGTAGAGCGCCTCGACGTAGCCCGCGAGCGTGACCGTCGCGCGGGTTCCGGTGCGGGACGTCCCCTCCGAGGCGCTCGCGATCGCCGCCGGGGCCGGGGGCGGGGCGGCGTCGGGCGGCGCGACCCCGCCGTCCGCGGGCACCGTCTGCGCGGACACCGCACGACCGGAGAGCGTGAGGATCAACCCCGCCATTGCGGGGACATACCGATCGATCTTCATGGAGAGGTTCCTCATCGCGCGCCGAGGGCGAGGTTCAGGGCGAGGACGTTTACCCGGGATTCGCCGAGCAGCGCGAGCGTCGAGCCCTCGGTGATGAGGCCGCCGTGGGTCTCGACGAAGCCGGCGACCACGGCGATGCCCTCGTCGCGCAGCCGGCGGGGGTCGCGCAGCATCGCGACGGTCTTGCCCACGCCCGCGGCCATGCCGAGGAAGATCTTCAGCCTCCCCTGGGCATCGCCTTGGGGGTACTTGCACCGCCGGGAGCGCCCGTGATAGCCCCGGCAGCCCTCATCGCGGCATGGACAGTAGCGTCCCCCCCGCGCACCCCTTAGGGAAGCACCCACCATCATGTCGACCGCCCCCATCGCCAAGGCCCTCACCCTCGCCGGCTCGAAGTCCGAGCTCGTCTCCAAGGTCCAGGCCCTCGCCACCGACGCGCTCTGGATCAACCGCTTCGCGGACAAGGAGAACGGCTGGGCCCGGCTGTCCAACCGCCAGCTCGTTCGCCTGCACGCCCTGCTCACCGAGGTGGGCCAGCGCTTCGCGTCGCGCGCCGAGCTCATCGCCGCCATCGCCACGTCCGAAGGCCACGGCAAGGACAACGACTACAAGACCTCCCTCGAGCGCCACCCGTTGCCCCGCCTCTGGGATCAGCTGAAGAGCGCCGAGCGCCGCGCCCGCCCGAAGAAGGTCGCCCCCTCGCGCAAGGCCGGCGCCGCCGCCCGCGCCGCGAAGCCCGCCGCCACGCCCGCCGCGAAGCCCGCTGCCAAGGCCGCCGCCAAGCCCGCCGCGAAGTCCGCCAAGGCCGTGAAGTCCGCCAAGGCTGCCAGGGCCTGAGCACCCCGCCCGAGCTCATCCCCCTCCTCGTCGCGCTGCGCGACCAGGCCGACGCCTGGATCCGCGCCGCCCGCGACCGCCCTCTCGCCACCATCCCCCCGCCCGCCGTCGCCCGCGCCGCCCTCGCGCCGTGGGACTTCGCCGCGCCCGTGCCCGACGCCACCTGGATCGCCGCGCTCCACCACTGGCTCTCGGCCTACGCCCTCGAGGCCGCGCACCCGCGCCACTACGGGCTCTTCCAGCCCCGGGTCGACCCGGGCGGCGTCGCCGTCGACGCCCTCGTCGCGCTGCACAATCCCTCCCTCGCCGTGTGGGGCGCCGCCCCCATGGCCGTCGAGGTCGAGCGCCACGTCCTGCGCGCCCTCGCCGCCCGCGTCGGCTGGACCGCCGACCCCCACGCGACCTTCACCACCGGCGGCGCCGAGGCCAACCTCACGGCCGTGCTCTTCGCCCTCGCCCGCGCCTTCCCGGCCAGCGTCGAGGAGGGCGTCGGATCGCTCGCCGCGCGCCCCGTGGTGTACCGCTCCGCCGAGGCCCACGGCTCGGTCGTGCGCGCCGTGCAGGTCGCCGGGCTCGGGCGCAACGCCTGCCGCGCCGTCGCCTGCGACCGGACCCTCCGCATGGACCTCCGCGCCCTGCGCCGCGCCATCGCCGACGACCGCGCCCACGGCCGGCACCCCATGATGATCGTCGCCACCGCGGGGAGCACCAGCACCGGGGCGATCGACCCGCTGCCCGCCCTCGCCGACCTCGCCGCGGCCGAGGACCTCTGGCTGCACGTCGACGGCGCGTGGGGCGCCGGGGCGCTGCTCTCGCCCACCCTGGGCGCCTGCCTCGACGGCGTGGCGCGCGCCGACTCGCTCACCTGGGACGCGCACAAATGGCTGGGCGTGGCGCAGGGCGCGGGGATGTTCTTCTCGCCGCACGCGGGGCTCGCGCGGGCGGTGTTCACGGTGGAGGCGCCGTACCTGCCGGGGGGCGAGCACCCCTACGCGACGACGATCCAGTGGTCGCGGCGGGCGAGCGGGCTGAAGGTCTTCGGGCTGCTGGCGTCCGAGGGCTGGGGCGGCCTCGCGCGGCGGGTGGAGCGCTGCGCCGCGATGGGCGAACACCTGCGAGTGGGCCTGCGCGCCCGGGGGTGGACCCTCTTCGGCGACGGTCCGCTGCCGGTGGTGTGCTTCGCGAGCGAGGCGATGCGGCGAGGCAAGGTGTCAGCCCCCAAGGAGGCCGCGCGGCTGCGGCGCGAGGGCGCCGGGTGGCTGTCGGACACCCGCGTCGCGGGGCGGTGGCCGGCGCTGCGGGCCTGCGTGGCCAACCCCGCGACCACCGAGGCGGACATCGACGCCCTCGTGGCCGCGGTGGGCGACGGCGGCGCGCGATCGGGTTGACGCCCCGGAGGGCCCGGTGCGACCGTTCGGCGCGCGGGACGCCGGAGCACCGACGTCGCCGTCACGACCCAAACAAACTCAGGAGAAGCTCATGGCAGCCATCGACATCACGCGCAATCACACGCTCGGCAAGACCGCGGTCAAGGGGAAGGTCGACGAGGTGCTCGCGCGCATCGGCGGAAACCTCGGGCTCCAGGGCGCCTGGGACGGCGACGTCTTCAAGATCACCAAGCCCGCTACGGGGACTTTCGCCATCACCGACACCACGGTGCGCGTGCAGATCGAGCTGTCGTTCCTCCAGCGCGCGCTGAAGGTAACCATCGAAGACCGGATCAACGGCGAGCTCAACAAGGCCCTCGCCTGAGTCCGTCGCCTCCCCCCATCGCCCTCCCCCGCCGCCCGGTTTCCCGCCTCTGACATCGCCCGGTAGGGGTTCTTCCGTCCACCGCCGAATCATGGGATGTGTCCGCCCGAGCGGCGTCCGTCGGCCTTCGCTGGGGATCGCAGGCATTCCTGCGGTCGCCTGGGAAAGTGCCGCGCCGACGCTGTCTCCCGCGGTGATCGTCACGCGCGGGACACGCGAGGAGAACGAAGTGGCAATGGTTCGAACGAATAACTGGTGGCTGGCGTGCGCGCTGGCCCTTGGCGTGGGCTGTACCGAAGACCCCCCGGCGACGGTGGTCGATGACGTGGGCTTCCCGGAGCAGGACTCCGGGTTCCCGGTCGCCGACACGGGCAACCCGACGGAAGACCTGGGCAGCCCCGAAGACCTCGGCAGCCCCGCCGACGCGGGCACCTGCGCCTCCGGCCAGACCGAGTGCGCCGGGTCGTGCGTCGACACCGCCACCAGCGCGGCCCACTGCGGCGCTTGCGGCAACGCCTGCGGCGCCGACCAGACCTGCGTCGGCGGCACCTGCACCACCCCGGTGACCTGCCCCTCCGGCCAGACCAACTGCGGCGGCGCCTGCGTCGACACGCAGACCGACGCCACCAACTGCGGCGCCTGCGGCATGGCCTGCGGCGTGGGCTCGGGCTGCACGGCCGGCGTCTGCATGGCGGTCACGATGTGCCCGAGCGGGCAGATCGCCTGCGCCGGCGCCTGCATCAACGCGCAGACCGACGTCAACAACTGCGGCGCGTGCGGCACCGCCTGCCCCACGGGCCAGACCTGCACCGCGGGCGCCTGCGCCCCGCGCACCTGCCCCGCCGGCCAGACCGACTGCTCGGGCACCTGCCTCGACACCAACACCGACGCCGCCAACTGCGGGATGTGCGGCCGCTCGTGCACCGCGGGCCAGACCTGCACCGCGGGCGCCTGCATCGACGGCACCACCTGCCCCACCGGCCAGACCCGCTGCAGCGGCACCTGCGTCAACCTCCAGACCGATGACACCAACTGCGGCGCGTGCGGCATGGCCTGCGCGTCGGGCCTCGTGTGCCGCGCCGGCGCCTGCGCCATGGACACCATGTCGTGCGCCGCGGGCCAGACCCTCTGCGGCGCGGCCTGCGTCGACCTCCAGACCAGCG